>JAPLCL010000204.1 GCA_026392265.1 Actinomycetota bacterium | reverse complement strand
GTTTCGCCAAGTGCCGATCCCGCGGATGACCACCACGTACATCGCCCCGGGCGACTCCACCGCCGACGACATCATCGCGGCGACGCCGCGCGGGTTCTACGCCAAGAGCCTGGCCGGCGGGCAGGTAGAGCCGGCCAGCGGTAACTTCGTCTTCGGCGTCGCCGAGGGCTATCTCATCGAGAACGGCCGTCTCACCACGCCGCTGCGGGGCGCCACGCTCGTCGGCAACGGCATCGACATCCTCATGCACATCGACATGATCGCCGCCGACTTCGACGTGAAGACGGGCGTCTGTGGCAAGGACGGCCAGCACGTGCCGGTGGGCACCGGCCAGGCCACCTTGCGTATCGCCGAGATGACGGTGGGAGGTACGGGCTGATGTTCGACATCCTGGACACCGTGCTCGAGCGGGCGCGCGCCAAGGGAGCGTCCGAGGTCGAGGTCTTCGCCGAGCGCTCCACGTCGCGGCGCATCAAGGTCTACCGGCAGGAGGTCGAGCAGCTCACCGCCGCCGAGCGCCGCGGCCTCGGGGTGCGCGTCTTCGCCGGCGGCGCCGTCGGCCATGCCTTCACCTCCGACCTGAGCGACGGCGCGCTCGACGCAGTCGTGCAGCGCGCCGTCGATCATGCCGCCGTCAGCGACCCGGACGAGTTCGCCGCGGTCCCCGCGCCGGCCGGCGCGCCGGCCGACGTGCACCCGTTCGACGAACGCCTCACACATGCCACCGACGAGCGCCGCATCGAGCTGGCGATGTCGGTGGAAGCCGCGGCCCTGGCCGCCGACCCGCGCGTCAAGACGGTCGAGGACACGATGTACGCGGACGGCGACGGCGAGGTGTTCATCGCCAGCAGCGCCGGGGTGCGCGGCAGCTACCGCGCCAACCAGTGCTACGCCTTCGCCTACGTGCTGGCCGAAGAAGACGGCCAGGTCGAGACCGGCTACTCGTACACCGTCGGCCGGGCGCACGCAGAGCTAAATCCCGTCGCCAGCGGGCGGGAGGCCACCGAGAGGGCCTGCCGGCTGCTCGGCGCCCGCAAGTGCTCCTCGATGAAGGCGCCCGTGGTGCTCGACCCGTTCGTCTCGGCCGCGTTCTTCGGCGTGCTCAGCTCGGCGCTCACCGCGGACGCCGTGCAGAAGGGCCGCTCGCTGTTCGCCGGCCGGGAGGGAAAGCAGGTGGCCGGCGAGATCCTTGAGCTCGTCGACGACGGCACGCTGGCGGACGGCCTCGACAGCGCCCCGTTCGACGGCGAAGGCACGCCCTGCCGGCGCACGCCGCTCATCAGCGGCGGCGTGTTGCAGGGCTTCCTCTACGACACGTACACGGGGCGCAAGGCCGGCCGCGGCTCGACCGGCAACGGCCTGCGCGGCTCGTACTCGGGCCTGCCCGGCGTGCATCCCACCAACCTCGTCGTCAGCGGCCCCGTGACGCCGCTGGCCGACATCGTCGCCGGCATGGAGCGCGGCGTCCTCGTCACCGACGCCGTCGGCGTGCACTCGGGCGCCAATCCCATCTCCGGCGAGTTCTCGGTGGGCATCAGCGGCATCCTCATCGAGGACGGCCGGCTCACCACGCCGGTACGTGAGGTAACGCTGGCCGGCGACATCATCAGCATGCTCACGAGTGTGCTCGCCTTGGGCGACGACGCCCGCTGGGTACCCGGCGGCAGCATCCTCACGCCCTCGGTGGTCATCGATGCGATGGCCATCGGCGGCGCCTGAGATCTTGCGCCGGGCAGCAAGAAGGCCTGGCGCGACACCGGCCTCAGCGGCGCGTCACTTCACGGTGAACGAGTCCACGGCTGCTTGAAGCAGCGGGCTGAGCTCGGCCCAGTTCTCCTGGCTCGCCTGCTCGGTCACCTGGTACTCGTACTGACCCTTGATGAGGAAGTACGTCTTCGCCGTGACGGCGACTGAGTCCTCGGTGTACGCATAGCCGAAACTGAAGCCCGGCAAGCCGTTGATCTGGGCCAGACTCAGGGGCTCCGTCACGTCGGCGCCGGTGAGGCTGCCCATCATCTGGTCGACGAGGCCCTTGAACTCGGTCTTCAGCTTGGGCATCTCGGCGGGCTTCACGGCGCGCGCCAGTTTGTACACGGAGACCTGGACGCAATCCACGTACTTGCCGCCGATCTTGGCGCCGCCGGTGTCGGCGAAGGCGATATCGAACTCGGAGCCCGAGCCTGTCTCCGTGCCGCCGGTGGACTCTCCCTGCGTGAAGACCGTGTCGTAGGTGAGGCTGAAGCCGTACTGGTCGTTGGTGTACGTCTTGCTCCCGCCCGGCGTGGACGAGCCCCCGGTCGAGATGCTGGCGCTACAGGCCGCCGCCGCGGCGGACAACCCGGCGAGCGCCAGCAGAAGGGCGATGGTCTTGCGCATGCCCACGATGCCTCCTTTGCGTGCCGTCTGTGGACTGTCTCTTGGATTCGAGCGGGCCACCGTGCATCCTGCGGCTCAGGCGACGACGCGCAGCGAACGCAGCGTGCGGTCCTCGGGTCCGTGTACCTTGAGCCCCGCTTTCGCGCCCTCTTGCAGATACGCAATGATCTCATCGGAGATCGCCTCGCCCGGGCCGAGCACGGGGATGCCGGGCGGGTACGGCGTGACCATCTCGGCGCTCACGCGAGCCGCGCACTCCGCCAGCGGCAGCGACATGGAGGGCGCGAAGAAGGCCTCGCGCGGCGAGAGCACCTGGCGGGTGAACGCCGGGGAGTGGGCGAGCAGGCCGGGACAGACGGCAGAGCCGCCGCCGGCCTGCCCGGCGCACCGGTCCGCATAGTCGCGGAACGCGGCCACCAGCTGCTCGATGTCGGCGTGCGCATCGCCGTAGGTCACGTTGAGCACGACGTTGAGCGGATCGGCCGCTTCGACGGCGATGTGGTAGTCGTCGCGCAGCACCGTCTCGAGCTCGTAGCCGCTGTGACCCAGGTCGAAGCTCGAGATCGTGAGCCGCGTGGGGTCGAACGAGGCTACGCCGTGGCGCGAGAGATCTTCTTCTCCCAGGCAGCGTACTCCGGGCAGCTTGTTGAGCTCGTCGCGTGCCCAGGCGGCCTGCTCGAGCGCCCCGCGCCAGAGCTCCGCGCCGCGCGTGGCCATCTGCCGGCGCGCCGCGTCGATGCTCGCGTACATGAGCACCTGCGGGCTCGTGCTCTGCGTCATGGCCACCATGCTGTCGAGGCGCGCGAGGTTGATCCTTTCCCCGCGCGCCATGAGCACCGAGGTCTGGGTGATGCCGCTGATCAGCTTGTGCGTGCTGACCACGGCGGCGTCGGCGCCCGCCGTCATGGCGTCCACGGGCAGCTCGGGGCAGAAACGCAGGTGTGGGCCCCAAGCTTGATCGATGACGAAGGGTACTCCCGCGGCGTGCGCGGCGGCGGCCACGGCGGCGAGGTCGCTGCCGAGGCCGTTGTACGTCGGCGAGGTGACGAAGATGGCCTTGGCCGCCGGGTGGTCGGCGAGGGCCAGGTGCGCGGCCTCCGTGCTCACGGTGAGCGGGATGCCCCACAGAGGATCGACCTCCGGCTCCAGATAGACCGGCATCGCGCCGGAGAAGATGAGGCCGGCGAGCATCGACTTGTGGGCGTTGCGAGGGATGATCACCTCGTCCCCGGGGCCGCAGAGCGTGAGGACCAGCGCGTGGATGCCGCTCGTGGAGCCATTGACCAGGAACCAGCAGCGGTCTGACCCCCAGGCCTCGGCGGCGTAGTCCTCTGCGAGGCGGATGAGGTGCGTGGACTCCCGCGTGTCCTCCACCCCGCCGGCCATCGCGACGTCGACCTGCAGACACGCGTCTCCGAGAAGCTCGCGGAGCCCGGCGGGAGCGCCCTTTCCAAGCTTGTGCCCGGGCGTGTGGAACGGCGTGTAGCCTGTCGCGCGGTAACGCAGTACGGCGTCGAGGTATGGGGTCTCGTGCTGGTCGTAGGGCACGCGCGCCTCCCGTGGCGAGCCGGCGGCCGGCCGCCGGCGGGTCTGCCTGCCTAGCATAACGGGCCGCACAAGCGCGCGTGTGACCAGGCGCACCCCATGAGGGCACGTCCACGCGGCCCGATCGGTGCACAGATGATAGACTGAAGCTGATTTGCAGGGGAATCGATGATAACGAGGGAGCAACCATAAGTCTTGAGTCGAGGGTAAGAGTCCGCTTCGCTCCGAGCCCTACGGGCACGTTGCACATCGGTTCGGCGCGCACTGCGCTGTTCAACTTCCTCTTCGCCCGGCACGCGGGCGGCGATTTCGTGCTGCGCGTCGACGACACCGACGCCGTACGTTCGCAAGACCGGCATGAGGACGCCATCCTTGCGGACTTGCGCTGGCTGGGCCTCGAGTGGGACGAGGGCCCAGACGTGGGCGGGCCGTGCGCACCGTACCGGCAGAGCGAGCGGCTCGGCGGGTATCGGGCCGCCGCCGACCAACTGCTGGCCGGCGGCCTCGCCTACCACTGCTTTTGCCCCGAGGAGCGCCTGGCGGGGCTGCGCGCGGCGGTGCTCGCCGAAGGCCGTCCGTCGCGGTACGACGGCCGCTGCTTCGGGCTGGCGCCGGACGAGGTGCAGCGTCGCCTCGCGGCCGGCGAGCCGGCGGCGCTGCGCTTTCACATCCCGCATGGCGACATCGTCATCGACGACCTCATCCGCGGCCCCGTCGTCGTCGGCGCTGACGCTGTCGGCGACTTCATCATCGTGCGCTCCGACGGCGTCGCCGGGTACAACTTCGCCACGGTCGTCGACGATCGCGACATGGGTATCACGCACGTCATCCGCGGCGACGACCATCTCACCAACACGGCCCGTCAGGTGCTGCTCTTCCGCGCGCTGGGCGCGCCCGTGCCTGGCTTTGCGCACCACTCGATGGTGCTGGGGGCCGATGGCGGTAAGCTCAGCAAGCGGCACGGCGCCACGGCGGTGGGCGACTACCGCGAGCTTGGTTATCTGCCGCAGGCCGTCGTGAACTACCTTGCCCTGCTCAGCTGGTCGCACGGTGAGGATGAGGTGCTGGGTATGGACCGCCTGATCGCCGACTTCGAGATCGATAAGCTCTCGGCCAGCGCGGTGGTGTTCGACCAGGCCAAGCTCGATTGGCTCGATCACGAGCACATCATGGGGCTCGCGCCGGAGGTGCACGAGCGCCTCTTCGCGGCCCGTCTGCCGGCGGGGACGCCGCCGCCTGCGGCGGCGGCGCTCGCCGCCGCCTTCCGGCCGTCGCTGGTGGCCTACGGGCAGGCGGCGCGGGCTGCCACCGTACTGGAGCCGCCGGCTCCGCCGGCGGGCCTCACGGCGGCGCTGTCCGCCGCCGGCGTGCAGCTCACCTGGTTCCGCGCGCTGCGCGGCACATCGCCGCAGTGGCTGTCGCCCGGCGGCGCCAAGGACCTCATCGCCGCGTACCGTGCCTGGGGCAAGGAGCGCGGCGTCGGCGCCCGCGACCTCCTCATGCCCTTGCGTATCGCCCTCACCGGCGCCGAGCACGGCCCCGAGCTGCCGCTCGTGCTCGCCGCCCTGGAGCGCGGAGAGACGCTCAGACGACTGGACGACGCTCTCGCCGGCGGCTTCGCCGGCGAACCCACGACGACTTCGGGAGACACGCCGTGATCCGCCTGTATAACTCACTCACGCACGAGAAGGAGCCGTTCGAGCCGCGCGACCCGGGTAAGGCGGGCATCTACTGCTGCGGCCCCACGGTGTACAACCTGGTCCACGTCGGCAACGCCCGCCCCTACGTCACCTTCGCCGTGTTGCGCTCCTGGCTGCGCCACCGCGGTCTGGAGACCACGCTGGTCACCAACATCACCGACGTCGACGACAAGATCATCGCCAAGGCCAACGCCGAGGGCCGCGACTCCACGGAGATCGCCGAGGAATACACCGCCGCCTACGTCGCCGACACCGACAGGCTCGGCATCCAGCGCCCCGACCTGGAGCCCAAGGCTACCGAGACCATCCCCGCGATCATCGACCTCGTCTGCCAGCTCATCAGCTCGGACCACGCCTACGCGGCGCACGGCAGCGTCTACTTCCGCGTGCGCAGCTTCGCCGAGTACGGCCAGCTCAGCGGGCAGCGCATCGACGAGCTCGAAGAGGGCGTGCGCGTCGACAGCGAGCCCGGCAAGGAAGACCCCCTCGACTTCGCCGTGTGGAAGGCCGCCAAGCCGGGCGAGCCGGCCTGGGAGAGCCCGTGGGGCAGGGGCCGCCCCGGCTGGCACATCGAGTGCTCGGCCATGGGCCTGCGCTACCTCGGCGCCGGCTTCGACGTGCATGGCGGCGGGCGCGACCTCATCTTTCCGCATCACGAGAACGAGATCGCCCAGAGCGAGGCCGCCGGCCTGCCGTTCGCCAGGGTGTGGATGCACAACGGCATGATCCGCAGCGACGGCGAGAAGATGGCCAAGAGCGTCGGCAACATCTTTCTGCTGCGTGAGGTGCTCGACCACTACGAGCCCGCTGTGGTGCTCATGTACTTCCTCACGACGCACTACCGCAGCCCGCTCGAGTTCAGCACCGAGAAGCTGGATGAGGCGAAGGCCGCCTACGGCCGCTTCGAGAGTGCCTTCCACGACATCGACTTCCGCGTCGCCAACGCCGGCAAGGCG
>JAPLCL010000131.1 GCA_026392265.1 Actinomycetota bacterium | reverse complement strand
AATCCCGTCACTCGCCTGGTCACGCTCTGCCGCTTCCGTGACCGCGCCGGCGGTCACGAGTTCGGCGTCGCTAACGCCCACTGGGACGGCGCCTCGGCAGCGTCGCGCCGGCGCAGCGCCGACGCCCTGCTCGGCTGGCTCGACGCGGCACTGCCGTGGATCTGCTCGGCGACCTCAACGCGACGGCCGGCGACCCGGCCGTCGAACGCCTGGTCGCCGGAGGCCTGCGCGACACGCTGGCGCACCTCGGCGAGCGCGGCCCGGGAGCGGGCACCCATCACCACTGGGACGGCGCCACCGACGGCACGCGCATCGACTACGTGCTGGCGTCGCCCGAGTGGGAGGTCCTTCACGCGGAGATCGCCCACCAGCTGCCGCGGGACGGGCACTCGGGCCTGCCCTCGGACCACTGGCCGGTGGTCGCCACGTTGCGGCTCAGCGGCTGAAGTCCGCGCCGTCCGGCGACCACGTGCGGCGGCGGCGCGCCCACTCCGCGTCGTCTCGCCACACGAAGGTGTCGCCCTGCAGATCGCGAAGCGCGAGCTGTAGCTCCTCGCGCGTGTTCATCACGAACGGCCCATAGCGCGCGATCGGCTCACCCAGCGGCCTGCCGCTGACGAGCAGGAAGCGCACCGCGTGGTCGCCGGCCTGCACGTGGACCTCGTCGCCGTCGCCAAAAACCGCCATGCGTGGGGCGCTGAGCAGTTCGCCGTCCAGGTCGCCGCGGTACCCCAGATCGCAGCCCACGCCAAACTGGCCCTCGCCTTCGAAGGCGTAGGCGAAAGCCGAGTGCCCGCGCGGCACCGGCTGCGAGAAGCTCACGCCGGCCGGCAGCGACACGTCCAGATACTCGGGCTCGGCGTAGATCTCGGTCACCGCGCCGGTCACTCCGTCGACCTCGCCGGCGACCACGCGGATCACGGTGCCGTCGGCGCGGCGGACTTCAGGGATCTGCGCCGCGCCGAGGTCCTGGTACCGCGGCCGGGTCATCTTGAGCTCCGCCGGGAGGTTGACCCACAGCTGGAAGCCGCCCATGCGGCCGCCGGCGCCGGGGCGCGGCATCTCCTCGTGCATGATGCCGCCGCCGGCCGTCATCCACTGTACGTCGCCGGCGCCGATCATCCCGGCGTTGCCGATGCTGTCGCGGTGGTCCACCTCCCCGGCGAGCATGTACGTGACGGTCTCGATGCCGCGATGGGGGTGCCAGGGAAACCCCGCGAGGTAGTCGTCGGGGTCGTCGGACTCGAAGTTGTCGAGGAGCAGGAACGGGTCGAGGTAGTCAAGCGTCGCCGTGGCGATGCTGCGCCGCAGGCGCACCCCGGCGCCCTCGATCACGGGTGTCGGCTCGATGACGCGCTCTACCGCGCGGGCCTGAGCTGCCATGAGATGCACTCCTTGGGTCGTGTACCGATGTGGGAGTGGTTCCCGGAGGCGCAGCGCACCAACCGCGGCGCCGTACCGGGCGGCGTCGCCGGGTCGCCGCGCCCGCTGTCGCCGGATACCATTTGGCGACACCATCTTGCGGGGAGGAGATGACGGCGGACATCACACGGAGAGCCCTCTTCGCCGCCGGCGTGCGCACGTTCCCCCGGCAGTATTGGTTGCTCGTTGCCGGCACCTTCGTCTACGCGATCGGCGTGACGATGTGTTACCCCTTCCAGACGCTGTACCTGAACCAGCGCCTGGGGCTGTCGATGACGTCCATCGGACTCATCATCGGCGTCACGCTTCTGGCCGGCCTGCCGTTCCAGATCGTCGGTGGCGCGATTGCCGACCGCCTTGGCCGGCGCCCCGTGCTGATCCTGGCGATCTGCGCGGGCATGGCCCTCTTCATCGGCCTGGGCGTGGCTCATCGGCTCTGGCTTGTGATCGCCCTGTTTGCCTTCGAGGCGGCGTTCGGCTTCGCGCAGTACCTCACAGCCAGCAACGCCATGGTGACCGACCTCACGCCTCGCTCTCGCCGCACCGAGGCGTTCAGCATCGCGCGCGTGGCGCTGAACACCGGCCTCGCCTTGGGGCCGCTCGTCGCGGCGCCGCTCATCGTCCTCGACCCCACCTTCCGCACGAGCTTCTTGGGCGCCGGCCTGGTGCTGGGCATCTTCCTGTTGATGGTCGTCACCCTGTTCAAGGAGACCCGGCCGCTGGCGGCCGGCCGGGGCTCGTTCGGCTCGTCATTTCGCGGCTACGGACAGGTTCTCCGCGACCGCCGCATGCTGGCCTTCTGCGTCGTGGCACTGCTTCCGCTCTACGGGTTCGGGCAGGTGATGGTCACCATGCCGATCGTGCTCGCCGGCCTGCACGGGGTGTCGGCCGAGATGTGGGGCATCGTCCTCGTCGCGTACGGGGCGTCCACGGCCATCCTCCAATACCCTGTGGTCCGCATCCTCGGTCGTGTCGACCACATGCTCCTGCTGGCGCTGGCCAGTCTGTGCATCGGCGTCGGCACGGGGAGCGCCGCCTTTGTCCCCTGGCCGTTCACGTTCGCCTGCGTCATCACCATCAGCTTCGGCATCGTACTGCTCGTGCCGATCTCCTCGACCGTGGTCTCGCACCTGGCTCCCGCAGCGCTTCGCGGCCGCTACATGGGCTTCTGGACGATGGTCTACATCGGCGGCTACGCCCTCGGGCCGCTGCTCGGTGGCTGGGCGCTGGATGTACTTGGCGGCCGCGGCGCCTTTGCCGTGGTAGCGGCCGCCGGCGTTCTGGGCGCCCTGCTCTTCCCGCTGCTGCGCACCGGGACGGGAGCGCGAGACGGGGATGAGGACCGGACTGCGGCGCGGGCCACGCTCGGCGACGAGCCCCGCGGTGAACGGCCCGAGCAGGCGGTCTAGCGAGGGCCGCCCAGCGCTTCGGCGAGCAGGCGGCGCGGATCGGCGATGTCGGGGGCCTCGCCCGTGGTGTGCACGTTAACGCGCCCGGGCGCGGCGCTGATGGGGATGTCGCGCGCCGGGTCACGGGCCAGCAGCGTGAGCTCGGCGGGGCAGGCCTCGAGGGCCGCGGCGGCGACGGCCGCCGGCATCAGCACCCGGCCCGGCGGCCCGGGTGTGCACCCGGCGGCCTCGAGGAAGTGCACGGCGCGCGGCGAGTCGACGCACACGCCGAGCCGCGAGAGCAACTCAAGCGACGCCGCTCAGATGGTCTCGATCGCCTCCGGCGGCCAGAGATCGGCGGCGCAAGCGCGTTCGGTGGGGAAGTCCATCGGTGCTACGGGTCTATCAGAGCGGCCTCCCGGGCCCGCCGCCAAGGCCGGCACGCAGCAGATCGCCGGCCCGTGCAATGGCGCCTTGACACGACCCCAAGAGGACTTACTGTAGTCACTATCGCGATGGTGTTATCTATGCCGTCCGGATGACCTGCGACGCTCAGGAGGCTTGCGCCATGGAAAGTCCGAACCCCGAAGCCCGGACCCAGTACGAGAAGGGCCTCAAGAGCGGCGCTCTGGGCATGGCGTCCAGCGTCGTGATCGGCGTGGCTTCCACAGCGCCGGCCTACAGCCTGGCGGCGACGCTCGGGCTGGTGGCCGCGGCCGTCGGCCTGTCCTCGCCGGCGATCATGATCGTCGCCTTCATCCCGATGCTCCTCATCGCCAGCGCCTACTACTACATGAACAGGGCCGACCCCGACTGCGGGACCTCGTTCAGCTGGGTCACGCGCGCCTTCGGGCCGCAGACGGGGTTCATCACCGGCTGGGTCATCATGGCGGCCGATGCGATCGTGATGGCCAACCTCGCCCAGGTGGCGGGGCAGTACTACTTCCTCCTGTTCGGCTGGGGCTCGGCGGCGAGCTCCACGTTCGCGGTGACGCTCGTCGGCGTCCTCTTCATCGCCATGACCACGGTGATCACCGCCGTCGGCATCGAGATCTCGGCGCGCACGCAGTGGGGGCTGCTCATCGCCGAACTCCTGATCCTCGGAGTCTTCTCCGTGACGGCGCTCGTGAAGGTCTACGTCTCGCACCCGCCCGGCTCGATGCCGATCAAGCTCAGCTGGTTCTCGCCGTTCAACGTGTCGGCCAGCGCCCTGACCGCCGGCGTGCTGCTGGCGGTGTTCATCTACTGGGGCTGGGACACCACCGTGTCGGTCAACGAGGAGACCCAGGACTCGTCGCGTACGCCCGGCGTCGCCGCCGTGGTGAGCACACTCATGCTCCTCGGCACCTACGTGATCATCACCGTCGCGGCGCAGGCCTACGCCGGCCCGGCCGGCCTGGCCAACAACTCCGACGACATCTTCGCCTCACTGGGCACGCTGGTGCTGGGCAGCGCCCTCGACAAGTTCCTCATCATCGCGGTGCTCACCTCGGCGGTCGCCTCCACGCTCACCACGATCCTGCCCCTGACGAGGACGGCCCTCAGCATGTCGGTCCACGGCGCGCTGCCGCGGGTGTTCGCCAAGGTGAACCCGCGCTTCAAGACGCCGCTGCTCAACACCGTCATCTTCGGTGTGCTCTCGATCGCGTGGTACGTGGGGCTCACGATCGTAAGTCAGAACATCCTCTACGACTCGATCGCCTCCCTGGGCCTGATGATCGCCTTCTACCTGGGCATCACCGGGTATGCGGTGCCGGTGTTCTACCGGCGCACCGCGTTCAGGAGCGGCAAGAACATCGTGATGCTGTTTCTGGCGCCGACGCTCGGCGGCATCATCCTCACCTACATCTTCGTGAAGTCCCTGATCGACCTGTGGAACCCCGCCAACTCGGCCTCGGGCACCTCCTGGTGGGGCATCGGCCCGCCGTTCATCATCGCCGTCGCCTTCCTCGTCGGCGGAGTACTGGCGATGGTCGTCTCGTGGGTCGTGCAACCGGGCTTCTTCCACCGTAGGACCGAGACGGCGGAGAGCATGACGCCCACGCCGGAAGGCGTCATCTTCAACGACTGACGGAGGGCTCAGGCGCGCCGTACGGCCTTGCGACGGGCGCTTGCCGCCGGCCGCGTACTTTTGTAAAATACATACTCTTTGCAAAAGTACGCGGCCGGTCCCTCCGGCCGGCGGAGGTCCGCCCTGCCCAAGTCCGCACGTCATGCCCAGCGTCTTGCCGACTGCCATGAGGCGGCTCACGCGGTGTTTGCCGCCCTCAACCGCAGCGCCGGCCCGGAGCTCCTGTCCCTCGAGCTCACCATGGGCCAGTTCAAGGCCATGGCCACCCTGACGACGAACGGGCCGCAGCCCGTCGGCGAGCTCGGCCGGCGCCTGGGTCTCAGCGAGCCGGCCGCGAGCCTCCTCGTCGACAAGCTCGCGGAGCTCGGCCTCGCCGTCCGCGAGCGCGACCCGCAAGACCGCCGGCGCACCCTGGTCACCGCCACGCCGGCGGCCGAGGAGCTCGCGGCGCGCCTGCGCGAGGGCCGCGAGGGGCACATCCTCGCCTGGCTGGGCGCGTTGACCGACGCCGAGCTCGACGGCCTCACGCGCGGCTTTCGCGGTCTGCTGCGCATCGCCGCGGCGCTAGACGTGGCCGCGCCAGTCACGCCTGACGACGCCGGGGCGACACACATTGGCTGAGGTCCGCGCCACCGCTCCCGCCGCCGACTCCGCCGCTGCCGCGGCGGCCGCGCCGCAGCCCTGGGGCGAGACGCTCAGCCGCCGGCGCATCGCCGCGGTGATCGTCGCCGTGATGCTGGGCATGCTGCTCTCTGCCGTCGACCAGACCGTGGTCGGCACGGCGATGCCGCGCATCATCGCCGACCTCAACGGCCTCTCGCACTACGCCTGGGTCGCCACCGCCTACCTCCTCGCTTCGACGGCGTCGATGCCCATCTGGGGCAAGCTCAGCGACGCCTTCGGCCGCAAGCGCTTCTTCATCCTCGGCATGGCCATCTTCATGATCGGCTCGGCGCTGTGCGGCCAGGCCAACGGCATGACCGAGCTCATCGCCTTCCGCGCCCTGCAGGGCTTGGGCGCCGGCGCGATGATGCCGATCTCGCAGGCGATCATCGGTGACATCTTCCCGCCGGCGCAACGCGCCCGCTGGAGCGGCGTGCTCATGAGCGTGTTCGCGGTCGCGACCATCATCGGGCCGCTCCTCGGCGGCTGGATCACCGACAACTACAGCTGGCGCTGGGTCTTCTACGTGAACCTGCCGGTGGGCATCGCCGCCCTCACGGCCGCGGCCGTCGCCCTCCCCGGCCACGTGAGCCTTCACAAGCATCGCATCGACTACAGCGGTGCCACTCTGCTCGTGGCCGCCGCCGTCCCGCTGCTGCTGGCCTTCAGCTGGGCGGGCAGCGAGCTCGCCTGGGGCTCGTGGCAGATCATCTCGCTGTTCGCCTTCTCGGGCGTGATGTGGGTAGCCTTCTATCTCCGCGAGATGCGCGCCGCCGAGCCGGTCATCAACCCGCGCCTCTTCCAGAACAGCATCTTCCGCGTCTCGGCGCTGGCCAGCATGCTGCAGTCGGCGGCGATGTTCGGCGCCATCATGTTCCTGCCGCTCTTCGTCCAGGGCGTGCAGGGCAAGTCGGCGACCAACTCTGGCATCATCCTCATGCCGATGATGCTCGGCGCCATGGTCACCAGCATCGGCGCCGGTCAGATCCTCGCGAAGACCGGCCGCTACAAGTGGCTGGTCGTCGGCGGCTTCGCCTGCGTCACCCTCGGCGCCTTCCTGCTGTCGCGCATGGGCGTCACGACATCCTCAGCGGTGCTCGCCGTGAACATGGTCGTCATGGGCCTCGGGCTCGGCATCAGCATGAGCTCGTTCACGGTCATCGTGCAGAATCAGTACCCTTCGCACCGCCTGGGCGAGGTCACGGGAGGGCTCCAGTTCTTCCGCTCCATCGGCGCCACCGTGGGCATGGCGATCTTCGGCACCATCCTCAACAACCAGTTCCGCGCGGCGATGCTCCAGAACCTCCCGGCGCCCCTGCCGAAGCTCACGTACGGCAAGGGCGCCGCCCTCCTCGACAATCCTCAGGTGCTGCTCTCCGAGAGCGCCAGAACGAAGATCCTGGCGGCATTCGCCAAGTTCGGGCCGCAGGGCGAGAAGCTGTTCGCGCAGTTCATGGCCGCCGTGCGCCACAGCCTGCAGATGGCGATCAGCGACATCTTCGTGCTGGCCACGATCGTGGGCGTCGCCGGCCTGATCGTCGTGCTGTTCCTGCGCGAGGATCCGCTGCGACGCACACACGCGATGGACCCAGAGAGCGGCGAGCTCGAGAGCGAGGCGGGGCCGGAGGCCGACGCACAGCCGGAGCCGGAGGCCTGAGGAAGGCGGAGGGCGTCAGCCGGTCGTCGTGCGCCGCGCCGGGCGCGAGCGCAGACGCCAGGCGAACCCGGCGATGCGCGCTTCGTCGATGGGGTCGCCGTCGTTGTAGACGAACAGGGCCGGGAGGCCGGCCTCGCGCCGAAGCTGGGCTTCGGCGACCAAAGCCGGCCCGCACCCGCGCGGCGCCACCGAGACCACGCCGTCAACAGGCTGGGTGCGCCAGCTCAGCAGAGCGCCGCCGATCGCGGGGATCGTCTCGCCGAAGGGGTAGGGCGCGATGAGGCGCCGGCTCTCGCGGTCGACGTCGCGGGCATCGTTCCAGAACGCCCACGGGTGGTCCGCGCGCACGGCCTCGAGCAGCCGGCGGACCACGTACCGCATCGTGAGGAGCGTAGCCTCCTTCTCGGGCCGCTTGCGAAGCCCCACGCCATCCTGGATCTGGCGCATCTGTAGCAGCTCGAAGAACGCGCCGTAGGGCTCGAAGATGGGGCGCAGCCCGTGATCGGCGAGCTTACGCTGCAAGTCGTCGTTGCCCCACTCGTCGACGCGCAGATAGAGGTCGCCGCACAGGTACACGTCGCGCAGGTCGGCGGCCCGGGTGGCGTTGACGAGCTGCTCGCGGAAACGCCTCGCGGCCTCCCCGAGCAGCGCCTCGACTTCAGCGCAGAAGCGCAGAGCCTCCGCCGCGTTGCCGGCGAGTCCGGCGTCGGGCCGCGGTTGCTCGAGCATCTCCTCGAGACGGTCCGAGAACTCGGCGAACAACGCATCCGAGGCGCCACGCTCTCGTTCGGTGGCGAGGTGGTAGAAGCGCAGCATGTTGAGCAGGTCGACGGCCACCAGGGCGATCCACGCCAGCGGCATGATGCGCACGTTGGCGCTCACCAGGCTGAAGTCACCCACCTCCACGCTGTCGTCGAGCCCCAGCCTCTCCAAGGCGAGCTGCTCGGTGAAGGGGAACAGATTGGCGCGACACGCCTGAAACCCGTTACCGGCGCTGAGGAACAAGGCGCGGCGCCCGTCGAGCTGCGGCGCCTCGTGTTCGAGGAACCGGGCGAAGCTGCCCCAGATGAGCTGGTAGGGCAGGCATTCCTTGCCCGAACAGGCCGCGCCGGCGACCCGCAGCGCGGCGGCGTCGGGCTCGCCGACGAACGTGGCGTCGTAGCCGGCGCCGCGCATCGCCGCGGCCAGATGCCTGCTGAGGCCTCCGCCCAGGTGACCGAAGAAGAAGCGGTCGTAGCCCGCGTCCAGGCTGTGCGGCAGCGGGCGGTCGAAGCGCGCCAGCCGGGAAGCCGGGAGCACTCCGGCGCCGTCCCCGCGCCACATGCGCACGCTGTGCAAAAAGGCCTGCACACGCGTCACGTAGCCGGCCTTGCCCCCGTGCCCGTCGCTCTCGAGGACCGCGTGCGGCCACTCCTCGAATAGGTCGCTGAAGAGATGCTCGATCATCGAGTTGGGGCCACATCCGTAGGCCCCGAGAAGCAGGGGGAAGACGTCGCCGGCCATGGCGCCGGCCGCCGCCGCGCGCAGCGTCTGGCCGGCGCTCGCCCAGTGCACCCGGCTGAGTCCGGGCAGATCGTCGGGCACCGGATAGCAGTCCACCGGCAAGGCGAGGGCACCGTTCGCGGCGGCAAGCTCGTGGATGCCGGCGTCCAGCACGGCGTCATGGATCACGTGGGTCTCGCCGACGATGAGGACCACCGGGTAGTCGTGATCGCGCGCCCAGGCCAGGGCACGTTCGCCGATGCGCCGCAGCCCTTCTTCGAAGCGACGCTGGCTGGTCAGCGCGGCGGCGTAGGCGGCGCTGAAGCGCTCGGGCGAGTGGCCGCCGGCTCCGCCGGCGGCCTCCGCCAGCGCCTCGGCCGCACGCCGCATGGCCCGCCGCGCCCGCGGCGAGTCGAACCCGTCGCCTTCCTTCTCGAACAGGACGGGGCGCAGCACGCGGGTCTGCAGACCCTCAGCGGCCAGGGCGCCCGCCGTCATGTCCGGCGCGCCCTGCGCCATGGGGCAAGTGTAGGTCACGTCGCCGGCGTTGGGCAGCGGCAGATGTACGAAGAGAGGCGCCACGAGCACGTCCACGCCGGCGCCCGCAAGACCGTGCAGGAGCTTGACGGGGGCGCAGGCCCCTGGAGCGGCACAGCGACGGTCACCCTCGGCCAGCGTACCGGGCCCTGGGCGGAGCACATCCACGTCGTACCCCGATCTGCGCAGGAACGTGTGGAAGAAGGGCAGGGTGTCGACGAGGTAGTGGACGTATGGCAGACCCACGCTGAGGGCAACGGCCGGCGTTGCGACGGGCTCCTCGGCGAGCAGCCCAAGCAGCAGGTCCTCGCGCTCGCGATACGGGTTGGGGGCATCCTTCGGAAGCTTCTCGCCGGCGGTGGAGACGTCGTCGTACTTGGGGCATTGCCCGCCGCTGACGACCTTGCGGCGCTCGCCGAGGACGTCGACCTCGGCAAGCTCGAGTCGACACGCATTGAAGCAGTCGCGGTCCTTGCACTGGAACTCGCGACGGCCGGCTACTTTGGCATCAAGCACCCTCGCCAGGTCGATGGCTCGGGGAGCGGCGTCTTCGCTGCCGGCGAGCGCTCCGGCAGCCAGCATGGCGACTCCAACCGCGCCCATCGCCCCGGGGTCGGCCGGTACGTAGACGTCGCGCTCCAGGACCGCGGCAAGCGTGCGCGCCAGCCCTGGATCGCTGGCCGGCTTGCCCTGAAAGAAGACCCGCTCGAGCAGGCGCCGCTGGCCCATCACGCGGCTGCGGAAATTGCGCACCACGGAGTACTGCAGACCCGCGAAGATATCTTCGCGGGAGAAGCCGTCGCTCAGCGCCTCGGCGGCCACATCGGCCACGAACACGGTGCACGTCTGTCCGAGATCGGGCGGCCCCTCGCTGCGCGCCGCCAGCCGCCCGAACTCCGCGATGTCGTCGATACCGTGGGCCAGCGCTTGTTCCTCGAGGAACGAGCCGGTGCCGGCGCTGCACACGCGGTTCATGTCGGCGTCGACCACGCGGCCGCCCTCGACATTGATGAACTTGGCGTCCTGGCCGCCGATCTCGACGATCGAGATGCTGCGGCCCCCGGCCGGGTCGAGCCGCGCGGCGGCAGTCGCGTGCGCGACGATCTCGTTCTGGACCGTGAGCCGCGCGCCGAGGTCCGGATACACGGCCCGGAACACGGCGGCCGCGGCGTCTCTGCCCGATCCGGTGACGCCGACGGCGACCACCGGATTGGGCAGCATCTCGCCGCCCTCGGCGACCAGCGCCTGCGCCGCCTCCACCGGGTTACCCTCGGTGCGGCGATACACGCTGGCCAGTACCGCGCCGGTCGCCAGGTCAAGAAGCGCGGCTTTTGATCCGGTGGAGCCCAGATCGAGACCGAGAACGGCCGGGGCACCAGGCGCGGACGTGGCCTCGTGTGCCCCTTCGAGCCGAATGACCGCGCCCGGCCCCTCCTTCGCCGGTTGCAGACGCCCTATGCGGCTCCGCGAGGGGCGTACGAGGGCGCGCGGATCGCTCGAAAACGCCGCGGCGTCCGCCCGGCGGTCCTGCCTGGCCGTCGCCGCGCCGGTCGCGGTATCGCAGCCGCCGGCGACGAACGCCAGCGCGCCCAGCGCTTCGAACACGCCGGCCCGCTCGGCCACCTCCACGGGCGCCTCGCTAAGGCTCGCGATGCCCTCGGCGACCGGGGCGATCAGCGCGCCGTGCCCCACCAGGACCACCGGGCCGTCGACCTTGCTCTTGTCGTACAAGCTGTGCACGTTGCGAGCCACCCCCGTGAACAGGCCACGGAAGATGCGTCCGTGAGGCTCGCCCTGGTTGGCGAAGTGGGTGAGCTCGCTCTTGGCGAACACGGCGCAGCGGCTCGTGACGGTGACGCCGTCGGGACTCCCCTCCGCCAGTTCCACGGCCTCAGCCAGCGACCGCCCCAGCCGCGTGCACAGCCCTTCGACGGTCTCGCCGGTGCCCGCCGAGCAGCGCTCGTTAGCCGCGTAGCTCACGCGGCCGAGGGCATCGCGCGTGAGCAGCGAGTACCCTCCGCCGCCGACGCGCACGATGTTGAGCGGTCCGTGCGGATACAGCCAGGCGGCGGCGGCCTCCTGCGCGATCTCCTCGGGCAGGCCGCCGAGAGCCGGCTCGCCGAGCCGGTCACCGTACACTCCCGTCGCGGCGACCCCGGCCAGGCGGGTCAGGTCGAGCCCGCCGTAAAGATCCAGAAACGGTCGCAGGGGATCGCCGAGATGGCGCACCGCGCGCGTCTCGACGACGCGCAACTCGCCGTCGCCTGAGACCTCGCCCACGGCCAGGCACGTCGTGACCTTGCCGAGATCGACCCCGAGGAACAGCACGCCGGAGTCGGCGGCCGCCACGCGCAGGCACGCCGTGCCGGCCTCGTTCACGGGAAGGGGACTACGCGCGGGGTCATTCACGCTTCTGCTTATACCAGAGCGCCCCGGCGGCAGCCACACGGCCGCCGCCGGGGCGCTCGCCGGTCAGCTGTGACTGCGCCGCTCCGGGCCGTCGTGGGGCCGCGGCTCTGCGCGGCGATCGGGGACGCGTTCAAGGGCATCGCCGGCGTCGGCCAGCCACCCGGATCCGCCCATGCGCGCGTCGGCAAGAGCCCTCGCGAACAGCATCACCACATCGTCGTTCGGCTCGGCAAGCCACGTCTCCTCGGGGGCTCGCAGCACGTCGCCGTCTTCGAGCACGAGATACCGCTCCCCGGACGCCTGGGGCCGGCGATCGTCTACGAGAAAGCCGTGGACCTGGGGGGCGCTGGGGGCGTCGCCGGAGAAGACGATGCCGCGGTTGGGCGCGCGGCCGGTCACGCGCATCGCCGCCACCCATTTGACCGCGACCTCGCGCAGCTTGGCGCGCGGATCGCGGGGCTGATACGAGTAGCTCACGGTCCCACCTCGCAGCCGCGGACTTACGGTTGACATTCTACCCCCGTGCCGTGGTTTCGACGACAGACGGCGGCGACTCGAAGCCCAGGACGGAAGAACTGCGGGCGCGACGACGCGTGACGCGGCCGCCCGGGTATAGTGTGCAGCGTGGACGACGACGCACAGCTGGACCCCGAGACTCAGCGCCTCCTCGACGACGCGTGGGACGCCCTCGACGACGGCGACCTCAAGGCGGCGGCGCGGGCCCTCGCGGCCGCCCACGACGCCGCCCCGGACGACCCGGCGGTCTTCGAACTGGAGGTCGGGCTCGCCTTGGCCCGAGAAGAGCCGGATGTAGCGCTCGCCGCCTACCACCGCTGGAACGCCGCAGCGCCCGACGACCCCGAGCCGTGGCTCGGGTCGGCGGAGGTCTACCTGGACTACGGCGAGGCCGGCGAGGCGGCGCGCCTTCTGCGCGAACTGCTCGCCGACTTCGAGCTCGACCCCCTCGACGAGGCCGACGCCCGCCAGCTCCTCGGCCTCGCCTGCGACGAGAAGGGCGACCGCAAGGGCACGGTCAAGGAGTGGCTCGCGGTGCTGCGCCTGGACGCCGCCAACGAGGACCCCAAGCCGCTGATGAGCGCCAAGCGCTTCGAGAAGTTCGCCGCGGACGCCCTCGACGAGCTCCCCGACGAGATCTTGATCCGGTTGCAGAACGTGCCCATCTTCATCGAGGACCGGCCCTCCGAGGCGCTCGTCCTGGAGGGTCTCGATCCGCGCACCCTGGGCCTCTTTCACGGCATGGCCATGACCGACCAGTCGGTGCTCGGCCCCGGCCCGGACATGGGGCTCATCCACCTCTTCCAGCGCAACCTCGAGCGCGAAGCCGAGGACGAGGACGACCTCGCCGAGCAGATCCGCATCACCGTCCTGCACGAGACGGCGCACTACTTCGGCGCCGACGAAGACGACATGCATCGCTTTGGGCTCAACTGAGCGGACGCCCCCTGGGGCGCCGCTGTCCCCGGAGCGCGCAGCGCCGGGCGGCGAGTCAGACGCCGGCGACGGGGAGGCCGAGCAGCTGTAGCGCGCGCTTGCGCAGTGCGCTGCCGATCTCGGCCTTGGCGGCCTCGTCGGCGCCGCCGCCGATGAGGAAGGCGTAGCCCTCCTCGAGGGCCTTGAGCGCCACGGCCAGCTCGTGCGGGTCGTCGCGCGGCAGCTGCCCGGCGGCCATGCAGTCCGTGAGGGTGCTCTCCACCAGCTGCAGCGACTCCTCGTACACGCGCGCGAAGGCGCGACGCACGGTGGGATGGGTGAGGCTCACGTAGAACAGTGCGTAGAAGGCGCGGTCGTCCATGAGCTGGTGGTACTCGACGCTGAACAGGTAGTCGACGATGGCGCGCAGCCGCGCGAGCGGGTCGGTCATGCTTTCGAACAGGGCGCCGTACGTCTCGTCATAGCGCTCGAGCAGGTAGTCCACCAGTTCGATGGTCATCTGCTCCTTGGTACCGAAGTAGTGGATCAGCAGGCTCGGAGGGGCCTGCACGCGCTTCGCGATCTTGGCCAGCGACGCGCCCTGCAGGCCCTCGTCGAGCAGCACTGCGTAGTAGGCGGCAAGCATCTCGCGGCGGCGGATCCTGGCCCACTCCTCACGCCTCACGTGTCTCTCCTCCACGATGCGTCGACAAGCGCCCCGGGGGCCTGACTGAACGTTCGGTCTCCCGCTGCAACTGTAGCCGTCCAGGGCGGAGAGAGAAAGCTAGGAGTCGAACCCCAGCCCGAAGCGGTCGAGCGTGCGTAGCCAGGCGTTGCGCCGGCCGCCGTGCAGCTCCGCGTGCTCGGTAGACCGCCGCGTGATCTCGATGAGGGGGAAGCGCAGCGGCTCCGGCGGGAACGGCAGCGGCCGCGAGCGCACCATCTGGAGCCGCGTGACATCGGTGGGCGTACCGCCGACGAGGTCCAGAGCGACCCGGGCGCCGAAGCGCGACGCCGCCACGCCGAGGCCCGTGTAGCCGAGGACGTACGAGACGCGCCCGCCCAGCGCCGTGCCCCAGAACTGGCAGAAGCGCGCGCAGGTGTCGATGACGCCGGCCCAGCGGTGGGTGAAGCGCAGCCCGTCGAGCTGAGGGAAGGTCGCGAGAAAGTGCGCGGCCAGCTTGGCATGCACGTCCGGACGCTCCTCGAGCTCGGCGGCGATGCGGCTCCCGTAGAAGTAGAAGGCGTCCCAACCGCCCCAGAGGATGCGCTGGTCCTCGGTAAGCCGGTAGTAGTGGAACATGGAGCCGGCGTCGGCCAGCGCCTGGCGTCGCGACCAGCCGACCGCGTCAAGCTGCCGCGGCGTGAGCGGCTCGGTCATGAGCACGTAGTCGTAGACGGGGACGATGGAGAGCCGCAGACGCCGCAGCAGAGGCTTGAAGGCGTTCGTCGCGAGGATGGCTCGCCGTGCACGCAGGAGACCCCACGGCGAGCGCAGCTCGACGCCGGCCGCGGCGCGGCGGAGATCGGTCACCGGCGTGCGCTCATAGAAGCGCACGCCCTGCTCGACGCAGGCCCGCGCCAGCCCCCACGCCAGACGCGCCGGGTCGAGGATGGCGGCGTCGTGGTGCCACAGACCGGCCTCGTAGGTCGGCGAGTGGATGTCCGCCTGCAGAGCCCGCCGGTCGAGCCACTCGTGGCCGAGGCCGACGCGCGCGTAGTGGTCGCGTTCCTCGGCGAGGCCCTCGACATGCCAAGGAGCAGTGGCAATGTCGAGCTCTCCCGTGCGCTCCCAGCCACACTCGATGCCATGCGTGATGATGGTCTGCTGGATCTCGTCGAGGTTCTTCATGCCCAGCTCGGTGAGCCGCGCCTCCTCGTTGGGGAACAGCTCCGCCCCCTGGGCCACGCCGTGCGTGAGCGAAGCCATGCAGATGCCGCCGTTACGGCCGCTTGCCTGGCCGGCAACGGCGCCGGCGTCCACCACGACGACATCGGCGCCCGGGTCGCGCTCCTTGGCCAGCAGGGCGGCCCACAGGCCGGTGAAGCCGGCGCCGACGATGGCGAGGTCGCAGTCGTCGGCGCCGGTGAGCGCCGCAGACGGCGCCGGCGCGCCCGCCTGATCGAGCCAGAACGGCGTGAGCTCGGCGTCCCGCAGCGCGTCAAGCGCGCGCACGTCCGCCGTGAAGGTCTGACGAGGAAGTGCATGGGTCATGTGATCCACCCTCCCAGGTGGTGTGGAGGCGCGCCCGGCGATCGGCGCCGGGCGCGAGGAGCAGTGCGGCCGATTCAGGCGGCGTCGGGAGGGATGGCGGGGCCGACCGCACAGCCGGTCCAGCCGCGCGGGCGGCGATACGAGATCGATATTTCTGGTCGCGCGCTCATGATCAAAGAGTAGGGACCATGGCGACACGCCGTCAACTAGCCGCACGCCGTTTGACCAATGACGAGCAGGTATGCCTTCTCGAACGTTCAGGATTGAGCAGATATGAGGGCTGGCGCGAGCTCACCTCGAATGACACGATGGGCGCTGCAGCACCCCGCTCGCCCACCGTTCGCCAGAGGAGAGACCGCATGGAGGGGCAGCTCCGCCGGGTCAGGATGCGGCTGGCTACCGTCGTGGTCATCATCTTCGTGTTCGTGTCGTCCGGCGCCTTCGGCCTCGAGGACATGGTGGGCGCGTCCGGCCCCGGCCTCGCCCTCCTCCTCCTCCTCGTGCTCCCCGTCGTCTGGGCGCTCCCCATGGGTCTGGTCTGCGCGGAGCTCGGCTCGGCGATCCCCGAGGAGGGCGGCTATTACGTGTGGGTCAAGCGCGGTCTCGGCGAGTACTGGGGCTTCCAGGCCGGCTGGTGGAGCTGGCTCACGCAGTTCGTCGACTCGGCGGTGTACATCGCCCTCATCATGGACTATCTGGCAAGCTGGCTGAACCTCAGCACCAACGTGGCCTGGCTGCTGGGGGTGGCCATCATCGCCGTGTTCGCCTACCTCAACATCCGCGGGCTCAACGTGATCGCCTTGAGCTCCATCGTCATGACGATCGTGATCCTGGCGCCGTTCGTGGTCATGACGATCATCGGCTTCGCCAAATGGCAGGGCGTCCCGTGGGAGCCCTTCTCGTACCCCGACCAGGGATTCTGGACCAGCGTCGGCTACGCCCTGGCCGTGGGCATGTGGATGTACTCGGGCTACGACTCCATGTCGGTGCTGGCCGGCGAGGTCGAGAACCCGCGCCGGGTGATCCCTCGCGGCCTCATGATCGCCATGCCGCTGATCGTGATCTCGTACCTTGTGCCCACTCTGGCTGCCCTGGCCGGCGTCGGGCGCTGGGGCGAATGGACCACCGAAGGCGGGATCTCCTTCGTCGAGATCGCCACGCAGCTGGGTGGCGCCGGCCTCGGGGCGGCGATGCTCATCGCGGCAGTGGTGAGCAACCTCGCCCTGTTCCAGGAATACCTAGGCGCGGGCGCGCGACCCGCCTTCGTCATGGCCGCCGACCACCTGCTGCCGAGAGTCCTCACAAGGGTCCACCCCAAGTACGGCACACCGTGGGTCTCCATCGTCTTTCTGGCCACGGTCAACGCGGTGCTGGTGCGCTACGGCTTCGAGACGCTCATCGTCATCGACGTCTTTCTGATGATGTTCTACTACATTCTCATCTTCGTAGCCGCGGTCGTGCTGCGCCGCCGCGAGGCCGGCCTGGAGCGGCCGTTCCGGGTGCCCGGAAGCACGCTCATGCTGGCGCTGATCTGCTCGCCGGCGGTCGCGATCGCCATGATCGCGCTCTTCACCAACGGCAGCGACTGGCTGATCGGCGGCATGGCGGGCGTACTCACCGGTCCCATCGCCTACCTGGTGTTCAAACCGGCGTGCCGGCCGCGGAGCGGCTGAAGCCGGCCGGCGGCGCCCGCTACTGCGCATTGAACTCCGTGGGCGAGTTCTCGCACGACAGGGTAGAGAACCGGCACAGCTGGCTGGGTGGCAGGAGCACCTTGTCGGACGAGCCGTGCTTGATCGCCTCCACGACCGATGCGGGCGCCTCGAGCCGATAGTAGTCGTACAGAAGCCCCTCGCGATGCTTGGCGTAGTCCTTATCCTTCATGTTGTTCGGCGCGCCGGTGAGCTTCTCCATGGTGTAGTGGACCTCAAGACCGCGATCACTGACGAGGACGTCGGTGACCGGGATCACGCTGAAGAAGTTCGGGAAGAAGCCCGTGTCGACCAGCAGCCAGTGCGGGCGGCCGTCGTCGTCCACATACAGATCGATGATCGCGCCGATGTCGCGGCCGGTCTCGTCGAGTAGCTCGCGGCCCGTCAGTTCTTCAGCGGTCAAAGAGATGGTTGCCATGGTCCCCTCCAAGATGCACCCGGGTGGCCCGGGCAGTTGGCAATGCGATGAGTGCGTACTACCCTTGGGGGACGTGCCGGTAACCGTCGCGAGAGCCGCGGTGCCGGGGACACGACCGGACCCTGGTGACAGGCAGCCGAGCGCGGTCAGTCGAGCGGCTGCACGACGAAGGCGCCGTTGCCGGCCATCCAGCCGACCAGGCCGTAGGAGGGCGCGTTGGCGGCGTAGGCGTAGGCGTAATCGCCCTTGCTGGCGTCCCCGCTGCCGACGCCGGTGCCGTCCAGCGCCTTCGCGCTGAGGAAGCCCACATCGGTGCCGTACCATCCAGCGCCTTCGCGCTGAGGAAGCCCACATCGGTGCCGTACCAGCCACGCAGGCCGGCGCTTCCCGAGGCGAAGGTACTGTCGTTGAAGTCGAGCACCGTGACCCCGTCCACCTTGCAGACGATGTGGCTGCCCACGGCGCTGATGGTGATGGCGTGGGCCGTGCCGTAGATGCTGAAGCCGGCAGGCATTGAGGCGGTCGCGATGGGGCCCGTTTCGGCGCCGGCGTTCACCTTGCGCACGACGAACTTGTTGCCCAGGCCGGGGTCGAACTGGAAGCAGTAGCCCGTGATGGCCGCCTGGCCATCGGAGCGGAAGTAGACGCCGTAGCCCGGGCCGCTGTTCAGCGTAGCGTTCACATCGAGCTGAACATCCGTCCAGCCAGTATCGCCGAAGGCCAAGCGTCCACCGGACGTGGGCGGTACGAGCACGCCGTTGACGATCTTCCACGTGCCCTGGAGCTGACTCAGCCCCGCCATACTGGCAAAGTCGGTGGTGAAGAGCACCGCACTGCCGGTGTTGGCCATGGGCTTGCCGGTCCAGGGGTTCTTTGGCCAGGTGTCGAGGTAGCGGTTGCCGAGGTTGCCGAGGCTGCGGTCGGCGGTGAAGGTGACGTACTCGGTGGCCGGGTAGACGCCGCCATGGTCCGTGGCGTAGCTCATGACGCCGATCTGGATGATGTGCACGCCCTCCTTGACGGCGGCGTCCTTGGCCTTGTCCCGCTGGCCGACGTAGAGCGGGATGGCGATGGCCGCCAGGATGCCGATGATGATGATCACGATCAACAGCTCTATCAAAGTGAAGCCCGCGTGTCCTGCCGATCTGTGTGATCTCATCGCCTTCCCCGTTTGTGCGGAGCGCGTTGGCATTGCCTACATCTATTCTCGGCACATCGGCAGAAATCAGACTGGTATGAATGTTTGGGTACGCGTACCCGGAAGGCCTGGGCACGGCAGGGCGCGCCTCGCGAGGAATGGAGGTACACTCGCTCCGTGACCACGCTGGCCACATCGGGTGTAACCACCATCTCCCTGTGGAGATCGCTGGCGCTCGTCGTGGCGCTCATGGGCAGCGTCGTACTTGTGTGGCCGGCCGCCGCCGGCGCCGTCGGCCAGCCTCTGCGGCCTCAGCCCGGCCCGCTGAGCCAAGCCTTTGTGGAGGCTCTCCACGATCCGCTGGCCGGCGCCTTCGGCAAGCTGCCGAACCCGGTCGAGGTGCATCTCGGCGCGGCCGCGGAGGCACAGGCCGCCCGTCTCTCTCTGCCGCCTGCCTACGACCTGCGCAACCAGGGTCGCCTCACCGTCATCAAAGACCAGGGGCCCTACGGCACGTGCTGGGCGTTCGCCAACCTCGCGGCGCTCGAGTCGCGGCTGCTGCCGGGCCAGCGGAGGGACTTCAGCGAAGACAACCTCGTATCGCGCAGCGGCTACGGGCCCTTCGCCGGCGGACGCTACATCTGGGGCGGCTGGGACTTCATGGCCGTCGCGTACCTCACGCGCTGGGCGGGGCCCGTCAACGAGGGCGACGACCCCTACCACACCCCGAAGCTTCCCAAGGCCGGCGCTGTGCGCAAGCATGTACAGGCTGCGGTCATGCTGCCCGGCCGCACCGGGTTCCTGGACAACGACCTCCTCAAGGAGATGGTCGTCCAGAACGGCGCACTCAGCGTCGGGATGTTCTACGACGATGGCTTCGACTCATTCGACTCGTCCGCCCCCGACCGGGTCGCGACGGCGACGTACTATTGCGATGTTGCGGCCGGCGAGGAACACGACGGCTACACGGTGGTCGAGAATCACGGTGTCTGCATCGTCGGCTGGGACGACACGTTTCCCAGCGATCGGTTTGCCGCCCTCGAGACGGGGGCGCCGCCGGGCCCCGGTGCGTTCCTCGTGCGCAACAGCTGGGGCTCCGGCTACGGCGACCACGGGTACTTCTGGGTCTCCTACTACGACCGCGCGTTCGCCTTCGACGACTGCACGAGCTATGCGCGCGTCGACGACACCGGTAACTACGCCCGCAACTACCAGTACGACACCCTCGGATGGACCACCTCGTGGGGCTACCCGGAGGCGCCCGACCCGTCGGTCGCCTGGGCCGCCAACCGCTTCACGGCGAAAGCCTCCGAGCCCATCGTCGCGGTCGGCTTCTACGCCCCGGTCGCGGGCACATCCTACGAAGTCTGGGCCGGCGACTCGCTGGAATCGCTGAGCAAGCGCGGCTCGGGCGTGGTAGCCCTCCCGGGGTTCACCACCGTCGATCTGGACACGCCGCTGGTCGTGCGTGCCCGCCGCAAGTTCGTGGTCGCCGTGCGCATCTGCACGCCGGGCGAGACGCGACCGATCGCCGTCGAGCGCCCCGCTGAGCACTGGGAGTCGAAAGCCGTGGCAAAGGCGGGCCAGAGCTACATGCGCTCCGGTGACGGCGACCCGTGGTTCGACCTCGCCGACGACGCTCAGAACGCCGACGCGAACGTGTGCATCAAAGCCTACGCCGGCAGATGACGGTGCAAGACGCCGGGCGCCGGGCGAGCTGAACGAGGCGGACTCGAAGAGGAGCCGCAGGATGCGCGAGCCAAACCCCGGGCACGGCCCGCGGCCGTTTCATCTGCGAGCCGTGCTCTTCGATTTCGACGGTACGCTCACCCGTCCGGGCGCCCTCGATTTCCCCGCCGTCAAGCGAGAGGTCGGCTGTCCGCCCGACAGCTTCGTCCTGGAATGGATCGAGGCGCTACCCGCCGGCGTGCATCGCGAGAATGCCATGGCCGCGCTGGAACGCTTCGAGCTGGCCGCCGCCGCCGAGTCCGCGCCCAACGCGGACGCCGAGCGTGTCATTCGAGGTCTGCGCGCGCGGGGGCTCAAGATCGGCGTCCTCACGCGGAACGGCGCGGCCGCAGTGCAGCGGGCCCTGAGCCGCTTTCGCGTTCTGGACGCCGGCGACTTCGACGTGATCGTCACGCGCGACGACGGGATCCGTCCAAAGCCGGCTCCCGACGGCGTCCTCCACGCCGCCGCGACGATGGGCGTGAGCGTCGAGGAGACGCTCCTGGTCGGAGACTACGTGCTCGATATGCAGGCCGGGCGGGCTGCCGGGACGCTGACGGCGTTCCTGACCAACGGTGACGACGGGGCGCTTCCCAGCGCCGCTGTGCACGAGCTCGACCTTCCTGAAGACATCGACTGCGACTTCGTGGTGCACGGCCTCGCCGAGCTGGACGACGTCGTCAGGCTCGGCCTGCCCCTGCCCCACGGCAAGCTGCCTAACGAGCTGCTCGCCCGGCATCTGAGCAACCTCGCGGCGGCCGACCCGTCGGTGCTCGTCCCCGCCGGCATCGGCGAGGACGTGGCGGCCCTCGACATCGCCGGCGTGGACACACTCGTGGCGCACGGCGACCCCATCACGCTGTCGAGCCGGGAGCTCGCGGCCTCTGCGGTGCTCGTGAACGCCAACGACATCGCCGCGTCGGGGGGCGCTCCCCGCTGGCTGCTCACGACGGTGCTGCTGCCCCCCGAGACCACGGCCTCAGAGGCGCTGGCGCTGCTGGCCGACCTCGCAGCGGCGGCCAACAGCGCCGGCGTCACCTTGGTCGGTGGGCACACCGAGGTGAGCGACGCGGTCACCCGGCCGGTGGTCTCCGCGACGATGCTGGGGACGATGCGCCGCGCCGACCTGCGCGACAAGCGCGAGGTGCTGCCCGGCGACCAGGTGATCCTCACCAAGGCGCTCGCTGTGGAGGGTACGGCGCTGCTCGCCGAGGAACTGGGCGAGCGCCTCCGTGCCCTCGGCATGGACGAATGCGAGCTCGACGCCTGCCGCGCGCTTCTCGGCCGCCTGAGCATCGTGCCGGAGGCGCGCCTCGCCGCCGGCTTCGCCGGCGTGCGCGCCATGCACGACATCACCGAGGGCGGGCTCGCCACGGCGCTGCGGGAGCTGGCCGTCGCCGGCGGGCACGGCATCATCGTGCACCGCGAACGCGTGCCGCTGCTCCCCGAGACACGCCGTCTCTGCGCGCTGCTCGGCGTTGACCCTCTGGGCCTCATCGCCTCCGGCAGCCTGCTCGTCTGCTGCCGCCCGCGCGAGACCGATGCGCTTCTTCGGGCGCTCGCCGGCGAACGCATCGCCGCGACCGTCATCGGAGAGGTGAACGAGAGGGGCGCCGGCGTCAGCGCGCTGGAGCGCGGCCTCCCGGCGCCTTGGCCCGAGTTCACCGCCGACGAGGCAGCGCGGCTGCTCGCGGAGAGAACGGGGCAGTAGAGAGATCTCGTGGCGCCGGCCCGCACCGCCGGCCGATGCTCTTGAGCTCGTCGCAGAGCCGCTCCAGCGCCTCACGCAGCTCGACGACGCGCACACTCTGCGGCACCGCCAGCACGAGCTCCATCGCGAAGAGCGGTGCGTTGGTGTACGGAGCCGGCCGCAGCGACGTCTCGGCACTCTCGATGTTGACCCCCATCTCGCCGAGGAGGTGCGCCACCGACTGCATGAGGCCGGGATGGTCCATGGCCCAGGTCGACAGCGTGTAGGGGAGCGCCGGCGAGGCCGGCGACCGGCCGGCGGCTGCAGTCTGCACCTCCGCATGTACGCCTGTGGCCGCGCGCAACTCGCCCAGTCCATCTCGCAGCCGCTGCACCACCTCCGCCGGCCCCGCGACAAGCATCATCATCGCGAACTGGCCGCGCAGGTTGACCATGCGACTGTCTTCGAGGTTGCCGCCGCACTCCGCCACGAAGCGCGTCACCTCGTCGACAAGACCCGGATGATCCGGGCCGATGGCCGTGAGGACCGCATGCTGGACGCCGCTCATGATGTGACTCTAGGGTCAGACGTGGAGCGGCGCAAGCACCGGCCAGGCCGCTCATCCGCTACAGTATGACCGTGGACCACGCTGTGACGTATCGCGCCGACCTGCACGTGCACTCGCGCTGTTCGGACAACCCCACCCACGCGGGCATCCGCGCGATGCGTGGGCGGGAGTCGTACGCCGAGCCGCTCGACGTGTACGCGGCCGCCCGCAGCCGGGGCATGGATTTCGTCACCATCACCGACCACAACACGCTCAACGGGTCGCTGGCGATCGCCCATCTGCCGGGCACGTTCCTGAGCACCGAGTTCGACACCTGGTTCCCGGAGGACGGGACCCGGGTGCACGTGGTGGCGCTCGGGCTGGACGAGCGCGCCTTCGCTGAGGCCGAGCGCGCCCGCGCCTCGATCCACGACCTGGTCGCCTGCCTGCGCGAGGCCGGGGTGGTGCACTACCTTGCGCACCCGCTGTTCGACATGACCGGCAGCCTCACCGCCGACACGGTCGAGCGTATGCTGCTGCTGTTCAACGTCCTTGAAGGCCGTAACGGCGCCCGCGTGAACCGCTGCAACGGCCTGCTCCGCGACATCGTGGCGACCTTGACGCCCGAGAAGATCGCCGACATGGCGGCGCGCCAGGGCATCGAGCCGTATGGCGAGACCCCTTGGCGCAAGGCTCTTGTCGGCGGGTCCGACGACCACAGCAGCCTCTTCGTCGCCGGCGCGTACACGGTCGCTCCCGGAGACGGCACGGCGCAGGGCTTGCTCGCCGCCGTCGCGCGCGGCGACTGCGAGCCGGTCGGCGCCGACGGCGACGCGCGCCTGCTCGCGCACAGCATCTACACTCCGGCCTTCTGGAAGCTGCGCGAGATCCTGCGCCTCGACGAGCCCGTGCCGCGCCAGGGCCCTCTCAAGCTCATCCGCAAAGGCTTCGGGCGCATCGGCCGCGACGTGCCGGTGCTCGAGAAGACGGTCCGCGGCGTGCGCAGCATCGCTCCGGGCCTCTATCGCGACGGCGACGGCCGCGGTCCGGCATGGGAGGAGCTCCTCGAGCGCGAGATCGGGTCGCTCCTCGCGGCCCCCGACGGCATCTACGGCGTCGACGGGCGGGAACTCAACCGGCGTATCTTCGCTGTGGCCCAGCGGCTCGCCGACGACGTCATCAACCTCCACCTCCAGCCTCTCATCGACCCCTCCATCCACGTGGGTCGCAAGCGCTGGCTGCAGTCTGCTTTCGCGGTGGGTATGGTCCATTTCCTGCAGCTGCCGTACTTCATCGCCTGGAGTCTGCAGAGCCGCGATCGCGCTTCACAAGAGCGGCTCCGCCGGCACTTCCTTGCCGCAGGCCCCCCGGGGCCGAAGATCGCCGTGTTCACCGACACCTTCGACGAAGTCAACGGTGTGTCGGTGAGCATCCGCCGGCTGGCGGAGACGGCGGTCGAGCGCGGCGTCGCCCTCGAGGTCATGACCTCCACGACCGCTCCGACAGGCATGCGCGGCGACGCGCTGAACTTCCAGGCCAACGGCTGGCGCCCCCCAGCGCTCGATTCCGCTCGCGCCCTTGTCGTCCCTCCGATCGTCGATGTACTCGACTACCTCGAGGAGAACGACTTCACGGCCATCCACGTCAGCACCGTCAGCGGCACCGGCCTCGTGGCCCTGCTGGCCGCCAAGCTGCTGCACCTGCCCATCACGGGCGCCTTCCGCGCCGACCTGCCCCGCTCTGCCGAGCGCCGCTACATCACCTGGTTCTGCAGCATGCTCGACGAGGTGTTCGCGCCGTCGCGCGCGGCGGCCCGCGACCTCGTGGCCCGCGGCCTCGACCCCCGGCGCGTGCGGGTGCTGCCCGTATCGGCAGACGGTGACGCCATTCTGGCGAGCCTCGGCGGACCGTCGCCGGCCCCCGGCCGGCGACACTCGCGGGGAATCAAGCACGCGCTATCCCCGAGTCCCAAGAGCCGCATGCCGGCGCGCCGAGTCTGAAGCGCGACTTCTGGCCCGCGGAAACGCGAGGGTGGAGCGGCCCTTCCGGCCGCCCCACCCTCATCACGCTTGCTGGCCTTCTCGCGCTGCGGCCCGCGCTCCCGCTTACTCGCCTGCGGCGAGCAGTTCGTAGATGCGCTTGCGCGCGTCGGCCAGGATTGCCAGCGTCTTCTCGACCTGATCGGACGAGCCGGTGGTGCCGACCTGCTTCGCGGCGGCGCCGATCTGGAAGACCGACCTGCGCAGACTGAAGCGCGGGCTTTCGTCGCCATGCTCCGAGCTTTCCCACGGGGCGCCGTGGGCCTCCTTGCTGGCCTCGGCCTCGGCCTTGCCGGTCTCGGTGAGCGAGAACACGCGGCGGCCTTCCACCTCTTCGCCCTTGATGAAGCCCTGATCCTCGAGGAGCTGCAGGGTCGGATAGACCGAGCCGGGGCTGGGGCGCCACATGCCGCCGCTGCGCTCTTCTAGCTGCTGCATGATCTGGTACCCGTGCATCGGCTCTTCGGCAAGTACCGAGAGGATCGCGGCACGGACGTTGCCGCGACGCGCCCGGGACCAAGGGCCGCGGCCGTGACCGTGAGGGCCGTGCGGGCCGTGCGGGCCGAACTTGAAGCGTGCCGGGCCGCCGCAGCGGCCCTGAGATTCTTTAGATCCTGTCATGTC
>JAPLCL010000164.1 GCA_026392265.1 Actinomycetota bacterium | reverse complement strand
CCGCTGGCCTCCGCGAACGGCGCGTCCAGCGGCTCCGGTTCCGCGAAGCGCGCCAGATCGATACCGAAGCGGCCCCACAGGTCGTCGAGCTCTCGCGTCGTGAGCACGTAGTCAACGTCGGGCTGATCCTGGGCCTCGAACTTCTTCGCCGTGCACGGCATGATCGAGACCACCACGAGGCGCTTGTCGCCGAGGCCCGCGTACCGCGGGTAGATCTCCTTGATGAGGGCGCCGGCCATCTGCTGCGGGCTCTTGCAGGTGCTGAGGTGCGGGATCAGCTCGGGGCGGTGCGTCTCGACCCAGTGTACCCAGGCCGGCGAGCAGCTCGTGAACAGGGGCAGCACGCCGCCGTTCTGGAGGCGGTCCAGCAGCTCGCTGGCCTCCTCCATGATCGTCACGTCGGCGGCGAAGCTGGTGTCGAAGACGGCGTCGAACCCGACGCGCTTGAGGGCGCCGGCCATGCGCTCGAGCATGGTGCGCACGCCCTGTGAGCGGCTGTGCCCCTCGAGCAGAGTCGCCGGCACCGCCGGCGCCACCTGAGCGACCACGACCGTGTCGGGATCGGCCAGCGCGGCCACCACGGCGTCCACATGATTGCGCTCCACGCGTGGGGCACACGCGGGCGCACTGGCCGCAGTACACGCACTCGGACACGTTGAGCCCGATGCTGAACCCGGGCGCGACCTTGGTGCGGAACCCGCGCCCGACGAAATCGATGGCGCCCACGCCCTGCACGTCGTGGCACATGGTGACGCAGCGTCCGCAGAGCACGCACTTGTTGGGGTCGCGCCACAGGGCGGGCGACGAAATGTCCATGGCGTGCTCCTTGACGGCGCCCACATAGCGGCGCTCGCGCACGCCGAGGTCGCCGGCCAGCTCGGCCAGCTCGCAGCCGCCGGCGCGCACGCAGGTGAGGCAGTCCTGTGGATGGCTGGCGATAAGCAGCTCAAGGATGGTGCGCCGCGCCTTGAGGATGCGCGGCGTGTGCGTGTGCACGGTCATGCCGTCGCGCGCCTCGAGGGTGCAGCTCGTCTGCAGGCGCGGGGCGCCCTCTACCTCGACGACGCAGAGGCGGCACGAGGCCGACGGGGACGGCGCCCAGTCGAGAGAGCACAGATGAGGGATCTCGATGCCTGCGCGGCGGGCGGTCTGAAGTACCGTCTCGCCCGCCGTGACCTCGATCTCCTTGCCGTTGATGGTGATGCTCATGATGGGTCCTCTCAGGCGACGGCCAGAACGGCCTGTTTGGGGCACGCGTCGGCGCAGGCGCCACAGCCGCTACAACGGTCGACGATGATGGCGTGCGCGAACTTCCGCTTGCCGATGATGGCGTCGCTGGGGCAGTTCTTGGCGCACAGCGTGCAGCCCGTGCAGAGCCCCGGGTCGATGTCGTAGACGCGCAGCCCCTGGCACACGCCCGCGGGGCAGCGGCCCTCCATGATGTGAGCCTCGTACTCGTCGCGGAAGAAGCGCAGCGTGCTGAGCACGGGATTGGCGGCGGACTGACCCAAGCCGCACAGTGACGTCTCTTTGACGGTCTCGGCCAGTTCCTCGAGATGCAGGATGCCGCGGAAGCGCTCGAGGCGCCGCAGCGGCTCGCCGATGGGACGCTCCGTGAGCTCCACGAGGATCTCGTGCATGCGCGTCGTACCCTCGCGGCAGGGAGTGCACTTACCGCAGCTCTCGGCGCGGATGAACTCCATGAAGAACTTGGCCACGTCGACCATGCAGGTGCGCTCGTCCATCACGACCATACCGCCGGAGCCCATCATCGCGCCCAGCTCCTGCAGCGTGCCGTAGTCGGTGGACACGTCCAGCAGGTCGTCCGGGATGCAGCCGCCGCTGGGGCCGCCGATCTGGACCGCCTTGATCGCGTGGCCGGCCGGAGCGCCGCCGCCGATGTCGTAGACGATCTCACGCAGCGGGACGCCGACCGGCACTTCGACGAGGCCGGTGTTGCGCACGCGGCCGCTGAGCGCGAAGACCTTGGTGCCGGCCGCGTCGCCGCTCCCCAGGTCGTTGAACCATGCTGCGCCGCGACCCACGAGCGGCGGCACGTTAGCCAGCGTCTCCACGTTGTTCAGAACGGTGGGCTTGCCGTGCAGGCCGGCGACCGCCGGGTAGGGCGGGCGCGGGCGCGGCATGCCGCGCCCGCCCTCGATGCTCGCCAGGATCGCCGTCTCCTCGCCGCAGACGAAGGCGCCGGCGCCCTGCTTGATGGTGATGTCGAAGTCGACGAGGCTGCCGAGGATGTTCCTGCCCAGCAGACCCGCGGCGCGACACTGGAAGATCGCCTCGCGGAGGCGCTCGATGGCCAGCGGGTACTCGGCGCGGCAGTACACGTAGCCCTTGGTCGCGCCGATGGCGTAGGCCGCGATGAGCATGCCCTCGATCACGCGGAAGGGATCGCTCTCCAGGACGGCGCGGTCCATGAAGGCGCCGGGGTCGCCTTCGTCGGCGTTGCAGATCAGGTACTTCTGGGCGCGCGCTTCCTTCAAGGCGATGCGCCACTTCTGCCCGGTCGGGAAGCCCGCGCCGCCGCGGCCGCGAAGGCCGGCGGCCGTCACCTCGTCGCACACTTCGACCGGCGTCATCGTCGTGAGCGCCTTCACGGCGGCGCGAAAGCCGCCGGCGGCGAGGGCGGAGTCCAGCGACGCCGGGTCCACCACGCCGCAGTTCTCGAGCACGACCTTGACCTGGCGGGCGAAGAACGGCGTCTGGGCCAGCGGGGGGACGCCCCGGTACAGGTCGTCCGGATCGTCGTAGCGGCCCAGGAGAAAGCGGTTGCGCAGCTCGCCCTCTCCGAACACGGCGCGCAGAAACTCGTCGACCGTGTCGGGGCCGAGGTCGCAGTAGCTCAGGCGCACGCCGTCGGCGGTGACGAGGTCGACGAAGACCTCGCGCTGGCAGTAGCCCACGCAGCCGGTCTCGATGATGGGGACGACAAGGCCGTGGTGAGCAAAGTACTCCCTGGCCTTGGCGATCACGGTCAGGGCGCCGTTGGCGCGCCCGCAGGTACCGGCGCCGACGTAGAGCACCATGCCGTCGCCGCCGCGCAGGGCGCGGGCGCGGCGCGCGGCGCGCTCCTCACGGCAGGCGTCGTCATCGTGGCACACGGAGCCGTGGTCGATGCACTCGAGCAGGTCCGCGCACGGCGCGGACGGCGTGTGCCGGCACTCGTGGCAGCACGGCGTCACGAGCTGGCTGTCGTTCATGGCGGTCTCGTTTCTCTGTCGCAGGTGACTCACGTTGCTTCTTTCCGGGCGGGCACCCTCGGCGGCCTTGTCAGGCCGCCGCTGCGGCGCCCGACTCGACCTCGTCCAACAGGGCGTTCAGCTTCTCCACGGTCAGATGGCCGTAGAACTCGCCGTCCAGCTTGATGACCGGCGCGATAGAGCAGGCGCCGAGGCAGGCGACGGTCACGACGGTGTAGCGGCCGTCGGCCGCGTTACCGTCCGGGCGCAGCTTCAAGCGTCGCTGCAGGTGCTGCGCCAGGGTCAGGCTCTGCTTCACGTGGCAGGCGGTGCCGCGGCAGACCTCGATCACGTGCTCGCCCAGCGGCGCGAAACGGAACTGGTTGTAGAAGGTGGCGACGCCGAAGACGCGGCTGACCGGCGTCTGCAGCGCGTTGGCCACGGCCACCATGGCCGCCGGCGAGACGAACCCCTCATGCTCCTGGATGTCCTGCAGCAGCGGGATGAGCTGCTCGCGCGTGAGCTCGCCGCGGGCGCTGATGATCTCGTCGACGGGAGTCACGATCACACCTGGTCGTCGGCGGCCGGCTGGGGCGCGTCCACGGAGACCTCGGCGCCGGCCAGCAGCTCGGCAATAGCGTCGGCGAGGGTACCGAGCTTGACCGGCTTCTCGAAGAACTTGGCGGCCGGCCAATCGCGATACATCATCGGCTCGAAGATGTGGGTCTTGGTCTCGAGCTCCTTGGTGAATCCGCTCACGATGATCACGGGGATACGTACGGTCTCAGGGTCGTTCTTGATCGTGTGGGCCAAGTTGAAGCCGTCGGTGTCGTAATCCATCATGATGTCGAGCACCGCGAGGTCGGGGCGCTTGCGCTTCAGTTCGTCGCGCGCCTCGCTGCCGCTGTGCGCGGTGGCCACGGTGTAGCCGCGCGCTTCCAGGAACGTCTTCGTCGTCTCTACGAGATCGCGGTCGTCGTCCACCAGCAGAATGTTCTTGCCCTTCATGTCGCTCCTCCTTGAGTCGCCGGCTTCACCGGGGGAGCCCGGAACGAGCCGTTTAGTTACTGCGTTCACAGTGAATACGTTCACAGTATTGTCCAAAAAAACACTGCTCCCTGACCCGTCACTTGAGCGCACGCGCTTCATACGGTCGCCTGCGCATGGGCCAGAAACGAGAGCTTCTCGAGCTTCGCGGAGATGTCGGTGTTTTCTACGAAGCAGCCCTCCGGCGGTGTCACCCGCTTGGGCACGAAATTGAGGATCGCATGGACGCCCGCCGCGGCGACGCGGTCGGCCAGCGCCTGCAGGCCCTCGGGGCGCGAGGCGAGGACGGCCATGCGCACCTCGTACTCGGGAAGCACGGTGGCAAGCTCCTCGAGCGCGTAGCAGCGCCGCCCGGCGAACACGCGCCCGACCTTGTCCTGGTCGACGTCGAAGGCCACCGCGATGTGAAAGCCGCGCTCCTCGAAGCCGCGATACGAGAGCAGAGCGCGGCCCAGGTCGCCGACGCCGAAGAGCGCCACCGACTGTGTCGAGTCCGTGCCCATGATGCGACTCATCGTGCGGCCCATCTGGTAGACGTTGTAGCCGCGGGAGATGTTGCCGAAGGTGCCGAAGCTCGAAAGATCGCGGCGGAGCTGCGCCGGCGTCACGCCGACGAGCCCAGCGAACTGCTGTGAGTGGATGTACTCCACACCGTCGCGGTCGAGCTCCTCGAGCACCCTGCGATAGGCGCTGAGCCGCTCCACCGTCTGCAGTGAGACGTGCTTGTCGGCACGCATCTGCGGCGCTTCGCTGCGCATTGCTGCTTCCACTTGGTCGCTCAAGGATCCTCCCACGGTTCCTGCAACTGTGATTCTATTCACAGTGAGGCGAATGTCAAGCTCTCGGCGGCGAAAGCCGCGGCTGACGCTGCCGCGGAAGCGCGAAGGTGTCAGCGGCCGAGCGCGGCGGCCAGGGCGGCGATGGACTCGGGCGGCGTGCCGCAGCACCCGCCGACGATGCCGGCGCCCAGCGCGGGATAGCCGCCGACCACGGCGGCGAAGTGCTCGGGAGTCTCGCCGTAGACCGTTTGCCCGTCTTCGAGGCGAGGCTGGCCGGCGTTTGGCTGCGCGCAGGTGACGCCGCCGTTGAGCGCGGCGAGGATGGGGACAAGCTCGGCCATGGGTTCGGCACTGATCTCGCAGTTGCAGCCGACCAGCACCGCGCCGGCCTCTTTGAGGGCGGCCACCGCCGAGGCGGGATCCACGCCCATCATGGTGCGAAAGCCCCGGGCGGCCGGCTTGAAAGCCATGCTGGCCAGCACCGGCCGGCCGGCGGCGGCCGATACGACCGCCTCCACGGCGATGCGCGCCTCGGTAAGATCGAACATGGTCTCGATGTTGAGAAGGTCGACCCCTCCACGGATCAGCGCCTCGGCCTGCTCGGTGAAGGAGGCGCGCAGGGCTTCGGGGTCGGCGTCCCCCATGGGCTTGACCATCTTGCCGCACGGGCCGATGTCACCGGCCACGAAGCGGCCGGGGAACTCGCGGTCGCGCAGCGCGACCGCGATACGGGCGGCCGCCTCGTTCAGCTCGACCGCGCGAGCCGCCATGCCGTGCGCCTCCAGGCGCAGCCCGGTGCCACCGAAGCTGTTGGTGTTCACGATGTCGGAGCCCGCCGCGAAGAAGGCGCGATGGATGTCCTCCACGTCGGCGGCGTGCGAGACGTTCCACTCCTCGGGGCACTCGCCGGCTCTGAAACCGCGGACCATGAGTGCCAAGCCGAGGCCGCCGTCCAGCAGCAGCGGGCGTTCCGCGATGAGGGCGGTCAAGTCCATCGCCGGAGTCTAGCAGACGCAGGCCTGTGGGCTCATGACGTCAGGTGATGAGTCCCCTTGCGGCTCGGACGAGATCCTCGCGGCTCTCCCAATCGTGCGCCTCTGTGACGTCGACGGCGATCAACTCGCCGCGCAGGTCCATCTTCAGCCAGGCCAAGCCGCGCATGAGCGTCCCTGCGATGTCATGGCCGGCGAAGGTGCGCTCCTCTGCTTCCGCGGTGATGACGTAGAAGCCCTTGCCGGCGTCGATCCGCGGCGCGCCGTC
>JAPLCL010000012.1 GCA_026392265.1 Actinomycetota bacterium | reverse complement strand
TCAGGCCCAAGTCGATCTCGGTCTCGGGTTCGAGGCGGTTATCGTCGCTCACGCCGTGTCACCTCCCTCGGTGGCCATCTCGCCGCCGTCTTCCGCGACCACGGCGAAGTCGTCCTCGCCGGCGCGGATGTGCGGGTAGTCATCCGCCGTGATCAGGTGGCAGGCCGCCCAGTGCCCGGGGCGCACTTCCATGAGCTTGGGGCTCTCGGCGTCGCAGACGCCCTCCCGCGCGGCGGGGCAGCGCGTGTGGAAGTGGCAGCCGCTGGGCGGTTCGACCGGGGAGGGGACGTCGCCGCTGAGCACCACCGGGCGCCGCCGCTCTTCGGCCACGGGGTCGGGGATCGGGACGGCGGACAGCAGGGCCTGCGTGTAGGGGTGCATGGGCTGCTCGTAGAGCACGGCGTTCTCCGCGAGCTCCACGATGCGCCCCAGATACATGACCGCCACGCGGTCGCTGATGTGGCGCACCACGCTGAGGTCGTGAGCGATGAACAGGTAGGTGAGGCCGAATTCGCGCTGCAGTTGCTGCAGGAGGTTGATGATCTGCGCGCGGATGGAGACGTCGAGGGCGCTGATGGGCTCGTCGCAGACGATGAAGTTGGGTTCTACGGCGAGCGCCCGGGCGATGCCGATGCGCTGGCGCTGCCCGCCGCTGAACTCGTGCGGGTAGCGGTTGAGGGTGTTGGGGTTGATGCCCACCGTCTCGAGGAGCTCGCGCACCCTGACCTTGCGGCCGGCGCGGTCGGCAAGCTTGTGCACGAGCAGGGGCTCGCTGACGATGTCGCTGATGGTCATGCGGCTGTTCAGGCTCGCGTAGGGGTCTTGGAAGATCATCTGCATGCGGCGGCGCTGACGGCGCAGGGCGCCGCCCTTCAGGTGCGCCAGGTCGCCGCCCTCGTAAAGCACACGGCCGGTGGTGGGCCGGATGAGCTGCAGGATGGCGCGCCCGGTGGTGCTCTTGCCGCAGCCGCTCTCGCCGACCAGGCCGAGCGTCTCGCCGCGACGGATCTTGAGGTCGATGCCGTCGACCGCGTACACGGCGCCCACCTTGTGCCTGAAGACGATGCCGCTGGTGATGGGGAAGTGGACCCTGAGGTCCTCGACCGTGACCAGGGTCTCACCGCCCTTTCCGCTGGCCGCCGTCGCGTTCACGGGCACGGCGCAGAGCGGTGCCCCTCCGGCGCCCCGCTCGATAGCCTGCCTGCGGTGGCTATTCATGCGGGCATCTCGGCGCCGGCGATCAGCTTGTCCGCGTGCAAGCAGGCTGAGAGCCGGCCGGCGTCGGTGGGCACGAGCTCCGGCACCTTCTGCCAGCACTCCTCGCTGGCCAGCCAGCAGCGCGGCGCGAAGCTGCAGCCGGGCGGCAGGTGCGCGAGGTCGGGGGGCAGCCCGGCGATCGTCTGCAAGCTGTCCTTGCGCGGCTCGTTGAGGCGCGGCACGCTGCGCAGCAGGCCGACGGTGTAGGGGTGATGAGGGCGGCCGAACAGGGCTTTGGCCGGGCCGCTCTCGGCGATGCGCCCCGCGTACATGACGAGGATGCGTTCGCACATGCCGGCCACCACCCCGAGGTCGTGGGTGATGACGATCACGGCGGCGTGGTACTCGCGACTGAGCTGCTTCATAAGGCGCAGGATCTGCGCCTGGATGGTGACGTCGAGGGCGGTGGTGGGCTCGTCGGCGAGCAGCAGCTTGGGGTTACACGAGAGGGCGATGGCGATCATCACGCGCTGGCGCATGCCGCCGGAGAACTGGTGCGGGTAGTCCTTGATGCGGCCGGCCGCCTTGGGGATACCGACGAGCTGCAGGAGCTCGATGGAGCGCTTCACGGCGTCGCCGTGAGACAGGTCGAGGTGGACCTCGAGGCCTTCGGTCATGAGTCTCTCGATGCTGAGCACCGGGTTCAGGCTCGTGACCGGGTCCTGGAAGATCATCGAGATGTCCTTGCCGCGGATATCGCGGACCTCGCTCTCGGGCATCGCGACGAGGTCGCGGCCGAGGAACTCGATGGTGCCGCTGATGGTCGCGTTGTTGACCATGCGCGTCAGGCCGAGGATCGCGTTCGCGGTCACGCTCTTGCCGCAGCCCGACTCACCGACGAGGCCTACCAGCTCGCCGGGCGCGACCGAGAAGCTCACCTTGTCCACCGCGTGCACGATGCCCTCGTGCGACGCGAAGTCGACGGTGAGGTCGGTCAGGCGGAGAAGCGTGTTTGCATCAACCCCCATGCGCTGGCAAGTCTACCCTTCGCGCTCCGCGTTGGCGAGACTGGCGCGGTGTTTTGACTCTGCCGGCTGCGGCTGGTAAGCATGGGCCATGAGGTCTGACCCCATGTCTCCCGAACGAGTCTTGCAGGCTCTCGAACTGTTCGGCCCGCAGGCACGCCCGTACAACTTCGACGACCACTTCGACTGCTGGGGACTCGTGCAGCGGGTCTTCGACTGGCTCGATGACGGCTTCGATATGGACCGGGCGGCTCTGGACCAGACGACGTTGAGCAACTGGCAGGAGATCGGGCAGCGCGACGAGCTCGTCCCCGGCGACTTGCTGGCGACTCACGCGCAGCCCGATCCGGCCTACCATGTCGTCTTCTGCTGCGGGAGTATCGGCGGCCACGACCTCGTCTACGACTCCTCGCCGCGCGGTCTCATTCCGCTGTTCGATGAGTACGGCACGGTCGTGGGTGATCGCGCGATCCACACCAGGTACGCACGCGCCACCGAGACGACCGACTGCCTGCGGGACGACGGTGGCGCGTATCTGCGCTTGTGGGACGAGCGCATGCGGTACTTCCACAAGGGCCTGCACGCGCGGCTGCTGGCCGGCGGCGCGGCGGAACAGCGCGACCTTGTCGCGCTTCGCCGCGCCGCCGGCCTCGACGGCCTGCCGTTCTACTGCCGCCGGCGGCTTCCCCGCGATGTGCGCGGGCGCGAGGTCTACGACAACGCGGCCACCCGCCACCTCGACTACTACGTGCCCGACGGCGCTCCGGTGCCGGACGACCTGTACGAGGCGCAGGTGGAGCGCGGGGAGGGCGCCGCGCTCCACCTGCGCCCGCCGGCGCCCGTGATCGTGGAAACGCCGGGCTGGGGTGTCGCGCGCGGGCCGCTCAGCGTGTCGTGGCAGTATCCGGACGCGGGCGTCGTGAGCGGCTGCCGCATCGAAGTCTGGGAAGAGACCTGGGATCTGTGGCGGCATCGGCTGGAGCGTCACGACCGCGCCGCGCCGCTCACGAGCTTCGAGGTCCCCGAGGCGGCGCTTCGGGGGCCCGGCCGCTACGCCGTCGTCGTGTACGCGCGAGGGGCGGGCGGCTTCTCCGGCAGCGCCGTCGCGCCGTTTCTGTACCGGCCGGCGGCGGACGATCCGCTGCTTGCGTACAACCCCGTGAGGCCGCGGGGATTGCGGCCGGACGCCGGCGCGAGCGTCCCGCCGGATGCCTCGGTGGAGCTCACCTGGGAGATAGCGGCGCCGGAGCGCAACCAGGTGACGGCGGTGGTCGCCGTTTTCGAGGACGTGGGCTGTCTGGTGGAAGGCGCGGAGCGCGTGTTCACCTGCCAGCAGGAGGGACCGGACGCGGTTGCCTGCCGCTGCGCCGTGCCGGCCGCGGCGCTGCGCCCGGGGCACTCCTACTACTGGTACGTCACGCCCACCAATGCGCGCGGTCACGATGCGTTCGCCCCCGCGGAGGGTGTGTTCCACGTTGCCGAGACAGGGTGATGGAGATGCCGCATGCGTCCACCAGGGAGCTCGATCTGCGCACGGCGGCGCCGTTCGGCATCTCGCGCTGGACGCACTCCGAGTTCGCCAACTATGCGGTCGAGCTTCGCGCCGGCGACCATGTGGGCCGCGGCGAGGCCGCGCCCAACCGCCGCTACGGCGAGTCGCGGGGGGAGGGCATGGCCGTGCTCACCGACCTTGCCCCCGAGATCGCCGACCTGGAGGGGCCGGCCGGCGTGGAGGCGCTGTGCGATCGTCTGGCCGCGAGTGAGGGCACAGCGGCGACGGCATGGCCGGCCCTGCGGGCGGGCCTGAGCGCCGCCGCCTGGGATCTCGCCGGCAAACAGGCCGGCGAGCCGGTCTGGCGCATGCTCGGCCTGGAACGTCCGTCGGTGCGCACCTCGTACACCATCGCCATCGGCGCGCCTGAGCAGATGCTCGCGCAGGCGCGCGCCGCGTCCGCGTTCGGCACGCTCAAGGTCAAGCTCGGCTTCGACGGCGATCTCGAGCTTGCGCAAGCGCTCGCCCGCGAGCTCCCGCAGACGGCGTTTCGCTACGACGCCAACGAGGGCTGGAGCCGCGAGCGCGCGGCAGCTTCTCTCGTGGCTCTCGCCGAGCTGGGCGCCGAGCTGGTCGAGCAGCCGCTGCCGGCCGCCGACGCCGATGGCATGGCCTGGCTCAAGGAGCGCACGTCGGTACCTCTCTTTGCCGACGAGGCCGTGCTGAACATCGACGAGCTGGACGCCGTCGCCGAGCTCTACGACGGCGTCGTCGTCAAGCTCTCCAAGGCGGGCGGTATCGCCGGCGCCTTTGCCCTCATCTCTGCCTGTACTGGGCGCGGCCTGCGCGTGCTCCTTGGGTGCATGGTCGAATCGAGTCTGGGTATCGCCGCCGGACTGCAGCTTGCCGGCCTCGCGGACCACGTGGACCTCGACGGCGCCTTGCTGTTGGCCGAGGACCCATTCACCGGTATCGCCGTGGATGGCGATCTGCTCACGGCTTCGCACGAGCCGGGGTTGGGGGTTCGACCGGTGGAGTAGAGCAGCGCCCGCGGAGCCCTGCGGGCCGGGCGCCTCCGCCCCCGTTCAGCCCTGCCGGCCGGGCTCCTCCGCTACGCTCAGCCCCGCGCCAGCGCCTCGTAGAGCGCGGCGCCGGTGCGCGACACCACCTCGAAGCCGCCGGCGCCGTCGGTCATGATCGCCATGACCACGCGATGCTCTCCTTCGCCGATCAGCGCACAGTCGTGCGCGTAGCGACCCACCGGCGAGTCGTCGCCGCACTTGCCCGCGTAGCTCGCGTTCGCCGGCAGGTAGCGGGCGATCCCGTCGAGGTGCTCCTGCCGTTCGAGCGATCCCAAGACGGGGCCGACGACGGCCGCCCCGAGGGTCTCGCCCGTGGCAAGCTCCTCCACCAGTGTCGCAAGGTCGGCCGCGCTGGTGCGGTTGTCGCGCCCCGCCGCGGCCGCCGCGCCGTCCATCATCAGGCGGCGCATGGCCGTCTGGCGCAACCCCAGTTCGGCGGCCAGGTCGTTGACACGATCAAAGCCGACGACGCCGGCCACGATGTTGGTAGCGTCGTTGTCGCTGACCGCCAGCATGAGGTGGGCGTAGTCGGCGAGAGCCAGTTCGGCGGCGTGGCGGAAGCCCCTCAGCACGCCGCCGCCGCCCACACTGCTTCGCGGCTGGAAGGCGTGCGGCTCCGCTTCGTCGATCTCCTCGCGCTCGACGGCGCGCCAGAACGCCGCGGCCAGCAGCACCTTGATCGTCGAATAGGCGGGGAGCTGCACCTCTTCGTGGATCTTCAGGCAAGCCCCCGTGGTGAGGTCCTTGGCGACGTAGGCGATCATCGGTCAGATGGTCGCGTGCGCGCCGGCGTCGACGTGCACGACCTCTCCGGTGATGGCTCGTGAGAGGTCGCTGAGAAGGAAGACCGTGGCGTCCGCAACCTCCTCGCTGGTCACGTTGCGACGCAGGGGAGTATGGCTCTCGAGCAGCTCGAGCATGCCGCTGAAGTCCTTGATGGTGCGCGCCGCGACGGTGGCGATGGGGCCGGCGGACACTGCGTTCACGCGGATACCGTCCGGCCCCAGGTCCGCGGCAAGGTAGCGCACCGCGCTCTCGAGGGAGGCCTTGGCCGGGCCCATGACGTTGTAGTTGGGCACCACGCGCCAGGAGCCGGCATAGGTCATCGTGACGATGCCGCCGCCACGCGTCATGAGGCGCCGCGCCTCGCGGGCCGTGGCGATCAGCGAGTACGAACTGATGTCGTTGGCCTGCGCGAAGCCGGCGCGGCTGGTCTGTGCGAAACTGCCCTGGAGGTCTTCGGCCGGGGCCCAGGCGATGCTGTGCACCATGCCGTCGAGGACGGGCATGAGCTCGGCCAGCTCGTCGATGGCGCGGCGTACGGCCTGGTCGCTGCTGACGTCGCATTCGATGAGTGGAGCCTCGCCGAGCTCGTCGGCCAGACTCTGCACGCGACGCCTCAGGCGCTCAGCCTGGTAGGTGAGCGCTACGCTCCCGCCGTGCTTCTTGATGGCCAACGCGACCGCCCAGGCGATAGAACGTGGGTTGGCGGCGCCCGTCACGAGGACGTTCTTGCCTTCCAGCAGACCTGTCACCGCGCCCCCCTAGACGACGGCACCAGTCTACCTGACTCTGCCCGGCTTTTCGGCGAGCAGAAGGAACTGCCGCGCCCAGTACTCGCGGAAGACGTACAGCGAGAACACGAGGCAGGCCGCGCGGATCGACGCGTAGCGCGTGTAATACGGTTGCACGCGCAGCACGCGCAGCCCGGCGCCCTCGAGGAGCTGGACCATGTCGCGCTTGGCGAAGAAGCGCAGGTGCGTGCGGTCGAAGATGCCGGAGCTCCTGCGCGGCCAGCGCTTCATGAGCAGGTTGGCGAAGACCACCACGTGGGCGACGTTGGGCAGGGAGATGACGACGACGCCCCCCGGCCGCAGGCGCGTGAGGGCGCGCGCCAGCACCGCCTCGGGCTCGGCGAGATGCTCGAGCACGTCGCTGGCGAGGATGGCGTCGAACGGCTCGTCGCCCAGCAGAGAGAGGTCGAGATGGGCGAGGTCGCCCTGCACCACGGCATCGAGGCGCTTACGGGCCTGCGCCGCGGCGCCCGGGTGCAGCTCGACGCCGATGACCTCGCGGGCGCCGGCGTGCTTGAGCAGGGCGCCGTTATGGCCGCCGCCGCAGCCGAGGTCGAGAACGCGGAGCCCGCGCGGGTCGATGAGCTCGAGAAACGCGGGCTTGGCGTCGGTGAAGTAGCCCGGCTTCGGCAGGTGCAGCAGCTTCACGGCAGCTCCACCGCGGCGGGATCGGTGCCGGCCGGCAGCTCTCGAAGGACGGCCGTCTCACCTTGGTACGTATACGTGACCGGTGCGCCGACAACCAGCCCGGCGAGAGTGCTCGCCGTCCCGGCTGCGCTTGGGACCGGCGCCGGCGTCGGCTCAGGGCTGATCTCGGCGCTTCCTCCGAGCTGAGGGCGCATGAAGAGCAAGTGAAGACGGCCCGCGTCGGCCGGGCGGTCGGCGACGCGCAGGCGCACCGAATCCGGGCCGTCGCCTTTGAGGACCTTGACGACCATGAAGCGCTGGAAAGCGCCATCGGCGGCCTTCGCCTGGGCGAGCACCACCACCGCGTACTGGTCGAGCTGGTCCTGCAACGCCTGCACGTAGTCGCCGGCGCGGTCGGTGGCGGCGCCGCCGGCGGAGGTCAGAGGAGCGGCGTCCTCGCTCGAGGCCTTGGTGGCCATGGAAAGCGAATCGTTGCCGGCGACCGTGCCGCTCCTCTGGTCGTTGATGACGGCGAGGCCGATGGCGACTGCGACGAGGGCGACGGCGGCCGGGGCCAGCACGCGCAGCCAGCGTGACGCACGGCTGCGCGTCTTCGCCGGCTGGGGCGGCGTGAAGAACTCCTGCAGGCGGGCCCAGCGCGGGTCGCTCAGGTCGGTGTAGTCGTCGTCGGGGGCGGGCACTGCGGCGCACACCTGCGCACCCACCTGCTCGACCTCGGCGCGCACGGCGTCGAGGCGGCGGCGGAGGCCTTCGTCGGCCGCCGCCGCGGCGACCAGCTGGGAGTCGTCGTCGAGCCCCAGCGCGAACGCCTGCAGGCGTTCGTCGTCGAAGGCCGGCGCGCCCTTGATCTCATCTCTTCTGTCGTCAGCCATCGTGCTCGAACCCGCTCTCGGTGAGCGTATGGCGCAGATGCCTCATGGCACCGTGCAGCCGTGACTTGACCGTCCCCACGGGGATGTCCTGGGCGGCGGCGATCTCGTCCAGCGGGAGATCGGCGAAGAAGCGCAGTGCCACGCACTCACGAAGTTCCGGCGACAGATCGGCCAGCGCCAGGCGCAGCGCGGGGTCGGCCGGCTCGGACGGCGCGTCCGTAGAGACCTCCGGGGAGATCTGGTGCAGCTTGTCCATGAGGCCGTGGCGCGTCTTGCGCCGGCGGCCCTGGTCGCGGCCGGTATTGAGGATCACGCGGTAGAACCAGGCCAGGAAGGTCACCTCGGCCGGGATCTTGGCGCGATACACTTTGATGAACACTTCTTGCACGGCGTCGTCGACCTCCTCGCAGAACCCCTGAAGGAAGAGGATGCGGCGCACCTGCGGCGCGTAGCGGCGAAAGAACTCGGCGCGCGCCTCCGGCTGCTCCCTGCGCAGGCGGTCTACAAGGCCGTGCGGCAGTTCTTCTATGGTCTTCCTCCGCAGTGAGAGACGCCGGCTCCGGCAGGCGGGTTCGCGTCGCCGGACGCGGCAAGTATAGCGCCACGGGCGCCGCGTGCGCCGCGTCGCCACGGGCGTCGGGCTTAGAAGCCGAGGCGGCGCACCTCTTCGACCAGCTCGTAGCCACTCTGCTCGCGCACCCGGCGCTTGACCTCCTCGGCCAGAGCCACGATGTCGAGGGCCGTGGCGCCCGGCAGCGCCACGAGAAAGTTGGCGTGCTTCTCGCTGACCCGCGCCTTGCCCCTGGTGAATCCCTTGAGGCCGGCGTCCTCGATGAGGCGGGCCGCCGGCAGTTCGCGGCTGGGATTCTTGAAGTAGCTGCCGCAGCTGGCATACTCGAGCGGATGCTTGCTGCGGCGCAGCTCCGCGTCGCGGGCGATCTCGTGCAGAAGAGCGTTGCGCTCGCCGCGCTGCAGCTGGAAGGTCGCCGAGAGGACGGTCAGCTCGGGAAGCTGCTTGAACAGGCTCGTCCGGTACCCGAAGTCGAGCTCTCGCGGCTCCTTGACGTGTTCCGTCATGCCGTCGAGCAGGTGCACGCTGACGAGCACATCGCTCATCGAGCGCCCGTAGGCGCCGGCGTTGCCCACCACGGCGCCGCCGACCGACCCGGGGATATTGCCGGCGAACTCGAGGCCGGCGAGGCTCTGCCCGGCCAGCTCGCTGACCAGGCCGGGCAGCTCGGCGCCGGCCTCGACCATCAGGATGCCGCCGTCCAGCGTGTGGGCTTCGTTGCGCGCCAGCACGGTAAGACCGGGCAGACCGGCGTCGCCGACCAGCACGTTGGTGGCCCGGCCGAGGACCGTGAGCGGCACGCCCACTTCGCGGGCCGTCCTGACGGCGTGCGCCAGGGCGACGGTCGTCTCCGCCCGGTACAGGAGCTCCGCCGGGCCGCCCACGCCGTAGGCGCAGAGAGGCGCGAGAGGGACGTCCCCTTCGAGGCCGGGGAGCTCGCGCCACAGCACGTCATGTGCCTCGCGCAGCAGGATGTCGTCGAGCTCGGTCACGCGACCATCGTAGCAGCTTCGCGGTGTGCGGGAGGGGGCGCCGGGGCGCCGCCGCCCGCCCCGCCGGCCCGCCGCAGACCGGCTGCGCGCCACTGCGCCGGGCAGTCGCCGCGACGTTTGACATCCGCCGGATCGTCTCATAAAGTTCGCAAACCCTAGTGAGAAGTAGGACTTAGAACGTGATCCACCTCTCCACGAAGAGCGAGTACGCGATCAAAGCGCTGGTGCGCCTGGCGCTCGCCGACGGTGACGCGCCCGTGCAGGCGCGCGAGATCAGCGAGTACACGGCCATCCCGGGCAAGTTCCTCGAACAGGTCATGCACGATCTGCGCCAGGGCGGGCTGGTGCGCAGCCGACGCGGCAAGGGCGGCGGGTACGTGCTCGCCGTCGACCCCACTGGGGTCAGTTTCGCCGACGTGATCGACCTCATCGACGGCGCGCATGGGGGAAAGGGGCGAATGCCCCGCGGCGACCAGGCCGAGCCCCTGGTCGCGCCCGTCTGGCGTGAGGTGCGCGCCTGCACCCGCGCCGTGCTCGGCTCCGCCACCATCGCCGATGCGGCGGCCCGTGCCAGCCAGGACCCCATGTACTACATCTGACAGGAGAGCAGCAACGATGAGCGACCCCGAGACGACTCAGACCCCGCAGGGCTTCGAGACCCTCGCCCTTCACGGCGGCCAGGAGGCCGACCCCACGACCAACGCGCGCGCCGTGCCCATCTACCAGACTACGGCGTACACCTTCGACAGCGCCGACCACGCCGCCGACCTCTTCGGGCTGCGGGAGTTCGGCAACATCTACACGCGCATCATGAACCCGACCAACGACGTCTTCGAGAAGCGCGTTGCGGCGCTCGAAGGCGGTGTCGGCGCGCTCGCCTTCAGCTCGGGCTCGTCGGCCGTCACCTTCAGCATCCTCAACATCGCCGCCGCCGGTGACCACGTCGTGAGCGCCAACAGCCTGTACGGCGGCACGTACAACCTCTTCGTACACACGCTGCCGCGTTTCGGCGTCGAGATCGACCTCGTGGATCCGCTCGACCCCGAGAACTTCCGTCGCGCCATCAAGCCCACCACGAAGCTGCTTTACGCCGAGACCGTCGGCAATCCCAAGCTCGACACGCTGGATATCGACGCGGTCGCTGCTATCGCTCACGAGGCGGGCATCCCCCTGATCGTCGACAACACGATGCCGACTCCCTATCTCATCAAGCCCATCGACCACGGCGCCGACATCGTGGTGCACTCCGCGACCAAGTTCATCGGCGGACACGGCACGTCCATCGGCGGCGTGGTCGTCGACGCGGGCCGCTTCGACTGGTCGCAGAACGCCAAGTTCCCCGGCCTCGTTGAGCCCGATGCCAGCTACCACGGGCTCAAGTTCCACGACGCGCTCGGGCCGATCACCTACATCGTGAAGCTGCGCGTCAGTCTCCTGCGCGACATCGGTGCCGCGCTGTCGCCGTTCAACGCCTTCCTCTTCCTCCAAGGGCTCGAGACGCTGCCGCTGCGCATGGAGCGCCACAGCACCAACGCCAACGGTGTCGCCAGATTCCTCGAGGACCACCCGCGCGTCGCCTGGGTGAGCTACCCGGGTCTGGCGTCGCATCACACCCACGCCCTGGCGAAGAAGTATCACTACCGCGGCCTGTTCGGGGCGATGATCGGCTTCGGCATCGAGGGCGGCCGCGAGGCCGGTCGCCGCTTCGTGGAGAGCACGAAGCTGCTCTCGCACGTGGCCAACATCGGTGACGCCAAGTCGCTGGTCATCCATCCGGCGACCACGACGCACTCGCAGCTGACCGCGGAGGAGCAGCTCGAGACCGGCGTCAGCGACGATTTCGTGCGGCTCAGCATCGGCATCGAGTCGGTCGAGGACATCGTCGCCGACATCGAGCAGGCGCTGGCCAAGGCCTGACCGGCCGCCGGCAGCGGCGCCGCACCCTCGACCAGCGCGGTCGAACGCGTAGAATGGGCGGCGGGCGGCCGTGGAGCCACCCGCCGCCCCTACGCACCCGGGTCGTGATGACAGCAGCGAAGCACTCAGACCGCAAGGAGATCGGCGACGTCGCCATGGGCCTCGGCGCCGACGCCGGTTCGGCCGGCATCGTGCGCACGAAGCACGTGACCTTTGACCAGCCGGGCCAGGAGCTCGCCCTCGAGGGCGGCGGCACGCTGGCGCCTTTCACGATCGCGTATGAGACCTACGGCAAGCTCAGCGAGCGCAAGGACAACGCCATCCTTGTGACCCACGCCCTCTCGGGCGACGCGCACGTGGCGGGGCGCCACAGCGCGAACGACCAACGCCCCGGCTGGTGGGACATGATGATCGGGCCCGGCAAAGGGCTCGACACCGACAAGTACTTCGTCATCAGTTCCAACGTGATCGGCGGCTGCAGCGGTTCTACCGGGCCTGCCTCAGAGGATCCCGCCACGGGCCGGCCCTACGGCACCGACTTCCCCATCATCACCATCGCCGACATGGTCAACGCCCAGGCGATGCTCCTCGATCATCTCGGCATCGAGAAGCTCCTCGCCGCCGTCGGCGGTTCGATGGGTGGCATGCAGGTGCTCGAGTGGGCCGTGTCGCACCCGGAGCGCGTCCACCTCTGCGTGCCGCTCGCCACGGCGGCGCGCCAACCCACGCAGGCGATCGCCTTCAACGAGGTCGGCCGCCAGGCTATCATGGCCGACCCCGACTGGCGGGGCGGCCACTACTACGACGGCAAGTCGCCGGCGAAGGGCCTCAGCGTGGCGCGCATGGTCGGCCATATCACCTATCTGAGCGACGAGGCCATGCAGGAGAAGTTCGGGCGCCGCCTGCGCGACATCCACGACTACTCGTTCACCTTCTCGGCCGATTTCGAGGTGGAGAGCTACCTGCGGCACCAGGGACTCTCGTTCACCAACCGCTTCGACGCCAACACGTACCTTTACATCACGCGTGCGCTCGACTACTTTGACCTCACGCGCCGGCACGGGAGCCTCGTGCAGGCCTTCCGCGACGTGACCTCGCGCTTCCTTGTGCTCGGGTTCAGCAGCGACTGGCTGCACCCGCCGTACCAGCTCAAGGAGATCGTGAGCGCCCTGCGCGCCACGCACAAGCACGTGAGTTACTACGAGGTCGAGAGCCACTACGGCCACGACGCGTTCCTTCTGGAGCGCGAGAAGATGGAAGGCATCATCGGCGCATTTCTGGCGAGCGGTGCACGCACGTTCGCCCCGCCCCGCTGATACGGACGAGGGAGGAGCGAGCATGAGGATCAAGACCCAGCGCCCCGGCGTCGTCCGGCTGGCGCTCGTCGTATCGTTTGCCTGCCTGGCCGCAGGGCTCGCGTGGGGCCTGTCGGCGGCTGTGGCGGCCTCCCCCAGCCCCACGTCTTCCGGCGGCCCGGACAAGGTCATCCTCCGCATCGGTTGGACCCGCGAGCCCGACAACCTCAACCCCTTCGTGGGCGTCTCCGCCTCGTGCTACGAGGCCTGGCATCTCCAGTACGACCTGCTGAACGGCTACGACGCCGCGAGCCTCACACCCAAGCCCGAGTTCGCCGAGAGTTGGTCGCACTCTGCCGACGGCCTGACATGGACGTTCAAGATCCGCCCCGGCATGAAATGGCAAGACGGCACGCCGGCCACCGCGCGTGACGTGGCCTTCACGTTCAACTACATCATCAAGAACGAGATGGCCTCGTTCACCGGCTACACCGAAGGCATCGAGAAGGTGGTCGCCACCGACGACACGACCGCGGTGTTCACCTGCTCGCGGCCCAAGGCCAACATGCTGGGCATGTGGGTGCCGATCCTGCCCGAGCACATCTGGAGCACGGTCGACCCCGAGGACGCCGGCACCGGGTACGCAAACGCGCCGCCGATCGTCGGCAGTGGCCCGTTCCAGATCGTGGAGTGGAAGAAGGGCTCGTACCTGCGCCTGGCCGCCAACCCGACCTACTGGGCCGGCAAGCCCAAGGTGGATGAAGTCATCTTCGAGACCTATCAGAACGCCGACACGATGGCGCAGGACATGAAGAGCGGCGCGCTGGCCGGCGCCTGGGGCATCCCCCCGGCCCAGGTCGAGAGCCTCAACGGCGACGGCGTGACCTCGCTGTCGTACATCACCATCGGCTTCGACCAGCTCACCTTCAACTGCGCTCCCCCGCCGGCCAAGGGCGACCCGGCGCTGCGCGACCCGGCCTTTCGCCAGGCGCTCAACTACGCCATCGACAAGCAGAAGGTCGCCGCCGTGGCGTACAGCGGGCAGGTGAGCCCGGCGACCAGCCTCATCCCGGCCGGGCTGTACGCCCCGGACCTCGACTATCACTGGGAGCCGGCGGCCGACCAGGCCTACCCGTTCGATCTCGAGAAGGCCAAGGCCGCTCTCGATGCCGCCGGCTACAAAGACACCGACGGCGACGGTGTCCGCGAGGGCAAGGACGGCAAACCGATCAAGCTCGAGCTGCTGGCGCGCAACGAATCCATCATGAGCCAGCAGAGCGGCAAGTTCATCGCCGGCTGGTTCAAGGAGATCGGCCTCGACATCGAGTTCCAGGTCGTCAGCGAGGCGGCGCTCAGCGACAAGGTGTGGAACACCGTGGACGGCAAGGTGCAGCCCGACTACGACATGTTCCTGTGGGGCTGGGTGGGCGACGCCGACCCCAACTTCCTGCTCTCGATCTCCACCACCGAGCAGGCCGGCATGTGGAACCAGTCGGTCTGGAGTGACTCCACAGCCGCAGCCAGGAGGCCTACAACACGACCGCCTGGACGGGCTGGGTGAAGTCGCCGGCCAAGGACGGCGGCGTGTTCTATACGTTCCAGACCGACTCGTACCGGCTTGTGCATCCGCTCGCCGCCACGGCCGCTGCCGAAGACTCGGGTTCGTCCTCCCTTGCGACCATCCTGTGGATCGCCGCCGCGGCCGTCGGCGCCGTGCTCGTGGTGCTGCTCATCAGGCGCTCGCGCGGGCGCCGCGCCGAGGAGCGCTGAGGCCCGGCCGTGCGGCGCATCGACTACAAGCTCATCGAGGACCTCGTGCCTCACGGATCCACAGTCCTCGACCTCGCTTGCGGAGACGGTGAGCTGCTCAGCCAGCTCATCCGCGACAAGGGCGTGCGCTGCAGCGGCGTCGACGTCTCGCAGGAGGCTGGGGAGGCCTGTGTGGGAAAGGGGCTCTCCGTCTTTCACGGCGACCTCGACGCAGGCCTCGCCGATTTCGCCGACGGCTCGCACGATGTGGTCATCCTCAGCATGAGCCTGCAGCAGCTGCGCCGTCCGCGGATGATCGTCCGCGACATGGTGCGCGTCGGCCGGCAGGCGATCGTCAGCTTTCCCAACTTCGCCCACTGGACGCCGCGCCTGCAGCTCTTCCTCGGCGGCCGCATGCCGGTGTCACGCGATCTTCCCTACCAGTGGTGGGACACGCCCAACATCCACCTCTGTACCATCAAGGACTTCCGCGCCCTCTGCCTCGAGGAGGGCCTCTGCATCGAGCAGGAGTTGTACCTCAGCGGCGTGGACAGGCCGCCTCCGCAACGCGCAGTGCTGCCCAATCTCATGGCGCGCCTCGCGATCTTCGCGGTGACGCGCTGTTAGGCGCGGCGTGAATCGCGCGCCGGCGTCCGGGGAAGGCGCTGGGTCCGCCCCGGACCCCGCCGCCCGCCGCCCCTTCCCGCGCGAGGCGGGCCTGCTCGCCGGGGTGCCGAGGCCCGAGCGCTATCTCAGCGTGGACGAGCTGGAGGCATCCACCGACCGCCAGCTCGGGGAGCTCCCCGGCCTGCGCGCCTGGGTCTGCGGGCACGACGCCACGGGCCGCGAGATGCGCTGCCTCGAGGCCGGCGAGGGCGAGCGTCGCGTGCTGCTGCTCGGCCACGTCCACGGCGAGGAGCCGGTCGGGACGCTGCTCATCGAGTATCTCCTGCCTCTGTTCGCCGCCACCGACATCTCACGGCGGCTGGGTTTTCGGCTGGCCGCCATCAAGGTCTGCGACCCGGCGGCGGCCCGTCTCAACGAGGGCTGGATCGGCCGGCCCTACGACATCCTTGCTCACGTGCTCCGCTCGTATCGGTCCGCCTATGCGGAGCAGCCGGTGTGGAGCTTCCCGGTGGAGTACAAGAGGTACAGCTTCGACGCGCCGCCGCCCGAGACTCAGGCCATGATGGCGGCCATCGACGCGGCTCCGCTCGACGTCGTCATGGGCCTGCACGACTGTTCGTTCTACGGTGGTTACTTCTACGTGTCCGACGCCGACGCCGCGCTGCTGACAGAGCTGTCCGCCGTACGCGCGGCTGCCGGGATCCCGCCGCATCGCGGCGAGCCCGAGGTACCGTACATGGAGCAGCTGGGCGACGGCATCTTCGACGCGCTTACCGTCGCGGCAGAGTACGACTACTACGAACGCTACGGCGACGACGCGGCCGGCGCTATCTCCGCCGGCTGCGACAGCGACGAGTACGCCATGCGGCGCTGGGGCAGCCACGCGGTGCTCGCCGAGGCGCCCTGCTTCACCAGCGATCAAGTCGCCGACACCGCGCCCGCCGGTCTCTCTCGCGCCGCGGCCAAGCTGGCCGGTATCGCTCTGGAGGAAAGGCACGTCGAGTGGCTGGGAGCGCGCTTCGACGAGGCGGCGGGCCTGCTTGGCCCCGCCGCCGCCTCGCCCTGGCGGCGCGCCGTCGAGGGCTACCTGCGCGACTCGGCGCGCGATCTGCCGGCCGAGAAGGCGCAGGCGCGCAGCGCCCCCGGCTTCTCGGCCCCAGCCACCGTAGCGCAGCGCTTCGACTCGCTCTACAATCGTGAGCTTCTCGCCCTCTGCCGCATCGGCCAGTTTGCGCGCATGCTCGACCCGGGCCTGGACGACGCGCGCCTCGCGGCGCTGCGCGACGCGGCTGAGGCGCGGGTCGTCGAGCGCCTCGCAGACGTGAGCGCCGCGGCCGGTATTCGGCCGGTGCCCATCCGCATCCGTATCCAGATGCAGCTCGGCGCTCTGCTCGCCGCGCTGGCCTACGCCCGTGAGCGCCGCCCGCCGCGTCGGCGTTAGACGGCGCTTCGCTTTCCGCTCCCGCGCGGAGCGGGTACACTAACGGTACGCTCTGCGCCTCAGAGACCGGCGTGAGCGGCACAAGGAGCGCGCCCCGTCACCACCGAGCGCCGGCGGGGAGAACTTCAAGACAAAAAGGAGAAACAAGTGCCTCAGGGTAAAGTGAAGTGGTTCTCATCGGAGA
>JAPLCL010000367.1 GCA_026392265.1 Actinomycetota bacterium | reverse complement strand
GTGCCGAAGAACGTCTTGTGGGTCGAGCCCGTGACGATGTCGGCGCCTTCGTTGAACGGCTGCTGAAAGTGCGGGCCGACGAGGCCGAGGACGTGCGCCATGTCGTACATCACCACGGCGTCGATGCCGGCGGCGTCGAGGAAGGTGCGGACCTCGTACACGGGCTCGGGGTGCAGCACCATGCTCTTGCCGAGGATGATGAGCTCGGGGCGCTCCTCCTCGATGAGATCGAGGAGCGCCGGCACGTCGGCCTTGTAGGGGTTATCGGCGAGCACAGGGATGTCCACGACCGCGGGCATCTCGGTGCGCGGGTCGCGGGCCACGTAGTCGCGTAAGGCCCCCATGGGCTGGGCGCTCAGGTGTCCGCCCTTGGCGATGTGGTTGTTCATGACCTTGCCGATGCGGCGCGGCTCCGCCTTGCGGTCGGCGCGGTTGAGGTAGTCGACGAGGGCGCTGAACACGGCCGTGTTGGCCATCTGGCCGCTGATCACGCGGGTCTCGACCTGCGGGCATCCCAAGTAGGCGCGCAGCTCGCCCGCGAGCAGGCGTTCGACCTCGTGGATGAAGCCAGTTCCCTGGTAGTAGAAGACCTCGAGGTCGTAGAAGGCCTCGGTCTTCTTGTGCTCGGCATAGCGGAACGAGGGGTCCATGATCGAGAGCAGCCGCGTCATCGGCGAGGCCGTCATCTCCGAGGGGATCAGGTCGATGCACCGGTCCTGTCGCCACACATGGTTGCCGATAGCGCCGGCGAGCAGCCGCAAGGCCTTCTCGCCGGCTTCGCCGCCTTCCAGCTCGCTGAGTTGCGGCGCGTAGTCCCACACGATGGCGCGGGCGCACGGCGGGGCGTCGCTGCGCATGTGGTAGGGCACCACGAGCCCGGGGACGCGCTTGCCGCGCACGTCCACCTCGACCTCGTCGTCCTCGAGCACGCGGCTGTCGATGTACGCCAGGGCGATCGAGCGCAGCTGATGGTCCTCGGTCTGCGTGGAGCAGAGCCCCTCGCCCGCGATGCCCCAGTAGGGGACGGCGGTGCCGCTGGTCACCCAGCCGAGGAAGTCGCCGCTACCGGGGCGGGATACCGGGGCGCCCTCGCGGGCGATGCCGCGGCCGGTCAGGGCTAGCGGCCGCGTGAGCCGCGGCAGGTCGGCGAGGAGGGAGTAGTCGCGGCTGATGATGCGTTTGTAGGCAGCGTGCTGGCGCTCCAGCGCGGCGCGGCCGATGTAGTCGCCCTTGAGCGGGCTGAAGCTGACCGCGAAGGTGGCCAGCGGGCAGCTCATGATGGGGATCTCGTTGCCTTCGGGATCGAGGCCCAGCTCGTGGCCGTAGAGCGGCAAGCCGGCCTCGAGGCGCAGCGTATCGCGGGCGCCGAGCCCCACTGGCACGGCGCCCGCGGCGACGAGCGCGTCCCAGGCAGCCGGCCCGTGCTCTGCGGCGACGAAAAGCTCGAAGCAGATCGGCTCGCCGGTGTACCCGGTGCGGCCGATGCGCGTCTCGACGGCAAGCGGCTTGCCGCCCTCCGGATCGGGCACGCGCAACGTCGCGATGCCGAGCTCGTTGCGGAAAGGCTCGGGCAGGCCGCCGGTCTCGATGAGCCTGGCGAGGATGTCCCGAGCCTGCTTGCCCTGCAGGGCCAGCATCGCGATCTCGCCGGTCTCGTCGGTGAGCTCGACTTCGGCGAACCCGGGGAGATGGTCGTGGAAGTGCTCCCAGTCCTTGACCCTGTTCGACGCATTGACCACGAGAAGGTAGTCCGCCTCGTCGAACCGGTAGAGATAGGCATCGTCAAGAGCCCCGCCGGTGGACGTGGGCACGATGGTGTACTGCGCCTGCAGCGGATCGAGCGCCTCGGCGTTGTTGGTGAGCATATGCTGGAGGAAGGGCACCGTGCCGGGGCCGCGGAGTACGAAACGTCCCATGTGGCTGACGTCGAAGAGGCCCGCCCCGCCGCGCGTGGCCAGGTGCTCGGCGATGATGCCCGTGGGGTACTGCACCGGCATGTCCCAGCCGCCGAAGTCGACCATGCGGGCGCCGAGCGCCACGTGACGATCGTGGAGCGGCGTGCGTTTGAGCGCGCTCGTGGGCTGCGCCTGCTCGCTCATGCCTCTGCCCACGCTTTCAGTCTGCCGAGGCCCTCTTCGATCAAGGGCACACTGATGCCCGAGTAGGCGAAGCGCACGTAGCGCCGCTCCTCGCCGGGGAGCGCGCGGCCGAAGTGCAGACGGGTGCAGAAGCTGACGCCCGTCTCTTCAAGCGCCGCGCGCCGCAGCTCGTTGTAGGAGGCGAGACCCTTGCGCGCCATGAGCTCGCTCACATTGGGAAACAGATAGAAAGTCGCCTCGGGGGTGAAGCAGGAGACCCCGGGGATCTGGCTCAGCAGGCCGACGCAGACGTCGCGGCGCTCCTTGAGGATGCGCACGATCTCGCGCGGCCCGGACTGATCGCCGGTGAGCCCTTCGAGGGCGCCGTACTGCACGAAGTGGTTCGAGCACGACTCGTCGTTGACGTTGAGCTTGGCGATGACGTCGACGATGGGGGCTGGTCCCACGGCTGCGCCGAGCCGCCAGCCCGTCATCGCGAACTTCTTGCTGAAGGTGTAGAGGATGACGCTACGCTCGGCCATGCCGGGCAGCGACGCCAATGACTCGCTTCTCCCCGAGTAGCGGGTGTCCCAGTAGGCCTCGTCGCAGAGCACCGCGAGGTCGTGGCGCAGGGCGAACTCGGCGACCCGCTCGAGCTCCGCCGAGCTGCTCTCGGCGCCGGTGGGGTTCTGCAGGTTGTTGAAGATGAGGATGCGGGTGCGCGGGCTCACCTGGGACTCCAGGGCGTCGAAGTCGAGCTCGAAGTTCTGCTCGCCCTCCACATACCCGTAGGGCAGCGCCACGCCGCCGTGGAACTCGATCTGGCTCTCGTAGATGGGGTAGCCCGGGTTCGGGTAGAGGGCCTCGTCGCCGGGGTCCATGAGGGCGAGGATGAACTTGCCGATCACCGGCTTGCCGCCCGGCTCGATGACCACGTTCTGCGGCCCCAGCTCGAGGCCGTGAGAGGCGCCGACATCTGCGGCGAGCGCCTCACGCAGGCCGGGATGCCGGCGTTGGGGCAGTAGCCGTTCTTGCCGTCGGCGAGCGCCTTGAAGGACGCCTCGACGATGTTCTGCGGCGTGGGCAGGTCGATGTCGCCAAGGTGGAAGGGATAGACCGTATGCCCTTGCGCTTGCCAGACGGCGGCCTCGGCGGACACGGCGAAGGCCGTCTCGGTGCC
>JAPLCL010000356.1 GCA_026392265.1 Actinomycetota bacterium | reverse complement strand
GCCGGGCATGAACTTCGTAGCGTAGCCGTCCGACTCGGCGCGGATCACGAACGCGCGCGCGTGCTTGACCACGCCCTTCGCTTCGAGCTGTCCGGCGATGGAGCTCAGCGTCGCGCCCATGGGCACGACCACGGTGACGGTGCCACCGAGGTCGCCGGAGGCGAAGTAGCCGCGGGCGTAGCCCGCGCCGAGACCGAGAACGAACGCGAAGACCGCGACCAGCAGGTAGCCGAAAAAGCGGCGGCGGCGCTTGCCGGGGCGGGAATGGCGCACACCGCGGAGACGAGCGAATTCCGGATCGTCGCCGGTGAACGACGGCTCCAGGTCTGCCCAGGCGTCAGAGGGGCTGCGGCGGCCGGGGGTGGCCGGCCTCCCCGATGGAGGCCGCGGAGGCCGCGTGCTGCTGTCGTCAGGGCTGCCTGTCACCGATCGTCCTTAGGTAGTCCTCGAGCAGGGTCGCCGCCGCCCGGGCGTCCCGCGCAGCCCTGCCGCCGCGCTGGTCGGCGAGGCGCGAGGTGAAGCGCTCGTCGTAGAGCTCGACGGGGAGATCGACGGCGGCCGCGAGGCGGACGGCAAAGGCCCGCGCGAGTCTCGCCTGATCGTGTTCCCGGCCGTCGAGCGACACCGGCAACCCTACCACGACGCACCCGGGCGCCTCGCTCCGCAGCAGATCGAGCAGCGCCGCGAAGCCGGCCTCCGTGCCGACCCTGTCGAGGACGGTGAGCGGCCGTGCGAGCGTCGCCGTCTCGTCGGAGATCGCCACGCCGGTACGCACGGCGCCGTGATCGAGCGCCAGGACGCGCACTCAGGACCCGAGCGACTCGCGGACCCGGGCGAGGCCGGCGTCCAGGGCCGCGGCGATGCCGTCGACCTTGGCGCCGGCGCCGCGCGCCAGGGTCGGCTTACCGCCACCCTTGCCCTCGACGGCGGGCATCATCGCGCGGAGCACATCCTGCGCGTGCAGGCCGCGGCCGACCACGGCGTCGCTCAGCGCGACCAGCAGCGCGGCGCGCCCGCCGACTTCTGCGGCAAGGAGCACGGCGGCGGCGGGCTGACGGGTGCGGACCTCGTCGGCGAGCGCCAGGAGGTCGTCCGCCGTCTCGACCGGCGGCTGCGCCGCCACGACCGGGACGCCCCCGACCTCGGTCAGCCGCGCCAGCACCTCGTCCAGGCGGCCGCGAACCTCGACGCTCTGCGCCGACTTGAGCATCTTCTCGAGCTCTTTGCGCTCGGCGGCGGACTTCTGCACCGTCGCCGCCAAGCGGTCCGGCTTGACTCCAAGTTCGTCGGCCAGGCCCGTCCACACGAGCTCCAATTCTCGGAAGTGCTGGATGGCGGCAGCCGAGGTGATGGCCTCGATACGGCGCGTATTGGCGCCCACGGACTGGCTGCTCAGAATCTTGAACAAGCCGATCTGGGAGGTCGACGAGACGTGCGTACCACCGCACAGCTCGCGGCTGAAATCGTCGATCTCCAGGACGCGTACGAACTCCCCGTACTTCTCTTCGAACAACCCCACCGCCCCGATCTCAGTGGCGTACTCCCTGGTGGTCTCGAACGGGCGTACGGCATGGTTCTCGACGATGCGCCGGTTGACGAGGTCCTCCACCTGGTGCAGCTCGTCGGCGGTCGGCGCCCCGCGCACACTGAAGTCGAAGCGCAGCCGCTCGGGGCGCACCAGAGACCCCGCCTGCCGCACGCTCTCGTTGAGGACGATGCGCAAGGCGTTGTGGAGGAGGTGCGTGGCCGTGTGATTGCAGGCGGTCTGGTGCCGGCGGACCGCATTGACCATCGCCTTGGCGCGCTCACCCGCCACCACGGAGCCTTCGCTGCGGCGCGCGATCACGACCTGGTCGTTGGCAAAGCGCACCACTTCATCGACCTCGAGCTTGCCCGAGTCGGTGTGGATCCAGCCCGTGTCGGCGACCTGCCCGCCACCCTCGGCGTAGAACGGCGATTCGGCGAGCTTGACGGCTACGCGGCCGTCGGCAAGCTCCCCGCATACACGGATCACGGTGAAGACCTCGAGACGCTCGTACCCCACGAACGACACGGGCAGGCCCGCGTTGTCGCGCTGGAACTCCTCGAGCTCGCCGGGACCGGAGTCGAAGGCGCCCGCCCTCTGGGCGGCGCGGGCGCGCTCGCGCTGCTCCTCCATGAGGTGCTCGAAGCGCTCCTCGTCGACGCTCATCTCCCACTCCGCGGCGATCTCGCGGGTGAGGTCGAAGGGAAAGCCGTAGGTGTCGTGGAGCTCGAAGGCCACCTCCGCCCGCAGCTCCGCGCCCGTGTCCCGGGCGCGCCGCAGGGCCTCATCGAGGATGCCCATGCCCTGCTGCAGCGTGTGCCGGAAGCGGACCTCCTCTTCGCCGATGACGCGTACGATGTCGGGACGGGCCGCCACGAGCTGCGGGTAGGCGGCGCCCATCTGCTCGACGACGCTATCGGCCAGGGTCGCCAGAAACGGCCGCTCGAGGCCGATGGCCACGCCCTGCTGCACGGCGCGGCGGATGATGCGCCGCAGCACGTAGTCGCGGCCGTCGTTGCCGGGCAGGACGCCGTCCATGACGAGGAAAGCCGCGCCGCGCGCGTGCTCGGCCATCGTGCGCAGGGCGCGGATGACCGCCGGCGAGGCCGCAGGCTCGACGCCGGCCAGCTCCGCGCCTTTGGCGATGAGCGGCACGAAGAGATCGTTGTCGAACACGTTGGTGACGCCCTGGGTGATCACGGCGATGCGCTCGATACCCATGCCGGTGTCGATGCTGGGCTTGGGCAGCGGCGTGAGGATGCCCCCTTCGTCCATCTCGTACTGCACGAACACGAGGTTCCAGTACTCGAGGAAGCGATCGCAGTCGCAGCCCGGAGCGCAGTCGGGGTCGTCGCAGCCCATCTCTGGACCGAAATCGTAGTAGAGCTCGGAGCACGGCCCGCACGGCCCGGTGGGCCCCGCGGGGCCCCAGAAGTTGTCCTTGCGGCCGAGACGGATGATGCGCTCGTCGCCGAAGCCATGGGACTTCCACAGCGCGACGGCCTCGTCGTCGACGGGGACCTGGTCGTCGCCGCCGAAGACGCTGACCCACACCTTGCCGCGGTCGATGCCGAAACTGTCGGAGAGCTCCAGCGCCCAGGCGATGGCCTCCGCCTTGAAGTAGTCGCCGAACGAGAAGTTGCCGAGCATCTCGAAGAAGGTGAGGTGACGCGCGGTCTTGCCCACGTTCTCGATATCAGAGGTACGAAAACAGCGCTGGCACGTGGTGACGCGCGCGGCAGGCGGCGTATCGACGCCCAGGAAGTAGGACTTGTACTGCTGCATGCCGGCGGTCGTGAAGAGAACGCTGGCGTCGCCGACGGGGACCAGGCCGGCGGACTCGCCGACGAGGTGCCCTTTCTCGACGAAGAAGTCTCTGAACAGGTCGCGGATGTCGGCAGTGTTCACGTGGGGCCTCGCGTGGTCTGGGGTTGGATCGTCTACTGAACGTCGGCGCCGGGAGGCCGCATGATCTGGGGGTTGTCGAGCTCCCCGATCTCCTCGCGCAGCCTCTCGAGCGAGCGCCTGATGAGGCGCGAGACGTGCATCTGCGAGATGCCCACGCGCTCGGCGATCTGGCTCTGCGTGAGACCTTCGAAGAAGCGCAGGTGCAGGATGTAGCGCTCGCGCTTGTCGAGCTTGGCGAAACCGGGCGCCAGCGTCGTGCGGTCTTCCATAGTGTCGTAGGCCTCTTCTTCGCCGCCCAGGTAGTCGATGAGGCCGGCATCCTCCTCGCCGCCCTCGCCGTTGGGCGAGGCCTGCAGCGAGACGGAGTTGTAGGCCTGGCTCGTCTCGAGCGCCTCGAGAACCTGTTCGGGGGTCGCGTTGGCGGCGGCCGCCAGCTCGTTGATGGTCGGTGAGCGCTGCAGCTTGGGCACGAGCTCATCGATGACCTTGTTGAGGCGGATGTTGAGCTCCTGCAAGCCGCGCGGCACGCGCACCGACCAGCCCTTGTCGCGGAAGTAGCGCTTGATCTCGCCGACGATATTGGGCGTCGCGTAGGTGGTGAGCTCGACGCCGCGGCTCAGGTCGAAGCGGTCGATGGCTTTGATGAGCCCGATCGCGCCGACCTGCACAAGATCGTCGAATTGCTCGCCGCGCGAGGCGTAGCGGCGCGCGAGAGAACGCACCAGAGGAAGATACATCGTGATGAGCTGCTCGCGCGCCGTGCGGTCGCCGTACAGGTGGTAGCGCCGAAGAAGGA
>JAPLCL010000153.1 GCA_026392265.1 Actinomycetota bacterium | reverse complement strand
GCGCTCATCGACGGCGAGAGCCGCATCGCCGCGGACGCCGAGTCCTACCAGTCGTTCTTCGATGTACTGCCCCACGCGTTGCGCGACGAGGACTTGCGCGAACGCGTCGCGGCGCTCTACGACGGGTATCGCGAGACCGTGCTGCGCTGCCTGGACGCGTCCGAGCCGGCGGCGAAGGAGCAGCTGCGTCCCTTCGCCATCCTCATGATCGCCATCGTCGATGGCCTCGCCATCCAGCACGGCCTCGACCCCGAGGGGGCCGATGTCGCCGCCGCCACAGGCCTCTGGGAGCGGCTTGTACGGCCGTATCTCATCGCGGCCGGGTCACTCCAGCAGGGCTGATGCGCCGGCGGCGTGACCGCGGTGCCCGTCTGAAGGTATTCTAGGCGCCATGGATGCGGCGATCATCTGGGACGCGGCCTACGCCGAGCACGAGACCGGCGCCCACCCCGAGGGCGCCGATCGCATCGCCGCCGTGGTCGACTACCTGCGCACCACCGATCTGTGGCCGCGCCTCACCGTTGTGAAGCCCGAGCCGGCCACCGAGGACGACATCCTGCTCGTGCACACGCGCCTGCACCTCGCGCTGGTGAAGAAGTCCGGCGAGGGTGGCGGCCGCTGGCTCGACCCCGATACGTTCGTCTCGCCGCGCAGTTACGAGATCGCCTTGCTGTCGGCGGGCGGCGCCATCGCGGCGACGAGGCTGTGGAGCCGGGGCCTCGTGCCCTTCGCCCTCATCCGCCCGCCCGGCCATCACGCCACGCCCGACCGCGCCATGGGCTTCTGCCTCTTCGATAACGTCGCCATCGCCGCGGCACGGCTCCTGGCGGAAGGGTACGAGCGCGTCGCCATCATCGACTGGGACGTACATCACGGCAACGGCACCCAGGCGGCCTTCTACGACGAACCGAAGGTCCTCTTCGTGAGCCTGCATCAGTGGCCGCACTACCCCGGCAGCGGCTTCTTCAGCGAGTGCGGCGAGGGCGCTGCTCTGGGCCGCACCGTCAACCTGCCGCTGCCGTCCGGGTCGACGGACGCCGACTACGCGCACGCCTTCGAGGCGCTGGTCGAGCCTGTGGTCAGGCAGTTCGCGCCTCAAGCGATCCTCGTCTCGGCCGGGCAGGACATCCACCGCGACGACCCGCTGGGCGGCATGCTCGTCACGGAGGCGGGCTTCGCGGACATGGCGCTCCGCTGCGCTCGCCTCGCCCGCGAGCTCTGCGAGGACCGCCTCGCCTTCATCCTCGAGGGCGGCTACGACCGCGACGCGACGGCACGCTCAGTCGAGGCCATCCTGCGCGCCGTCAGCGACGAGACGGCGCCGGCGATAGCGACGGAGGGCACGGAGCGTGCCGCCGCCGCCATCGCGCGGGCGCGCGAGACTCAGGCGGCGTACTGGGACGTGTAGGGTCCGCGGGCCGCGGCAGGCCTATTCTTATTCGGCGATGTGCGCCAGCTCCTCGAAGTGGTCCTCGATGAACTCCATGAGGCCGACGTTCTCCGTGAGGTACACCATGTACTCGTCGACGTCGGGATCCGTTTCGGCGTAGTAGAAGGTCACGTCCCAGTTGAGGATGAAGAGATTGGCGTTGGCGATCATCCGCGGGAGCACGGCGAGCTCGCGGGCGCTCATGGGCCCGGGGTCGGCCCAGCGCGCCGCCTCATCCTGATATGCGCGCACGAACACCGCGGCTTTGTCGAGGCGCAGCTCGCCTCTGTCCGGCCCTTCCCACGAACTGCAGAAATACGCCACGCCCTGGGCGACGTCGAAGACCCGGTAGTCGAGCTTCGACCAGTCGAAGTCGAACAGCCCCACGCCCTGCTCGTCGGCCCACTTCAGGTTGCCCGGATGGTAGTCGCAGTGCACCGGCGTGACGGGAAGGCCGGCCAGCTGCGTTTCCACTTCCACGCCTTTCGCGATGACGTCGAGGATCGCCGGGAGCTTCCCGAGGAAGAAGTCGTCGAACGCTGTGCCGGTCGCCCGCGTGGCGCACTTCGTGAACGTATCGGCGAGGGTAGGCACGAACTCCATGATGGGCGGCTGTTCGCGGGCGAGATCACCGGGGTCGAAGTCGAAGGCGCTGTGGTGGAACTGGGCGAGGACCCGCGCGCCGCTGTCGTACTCTTTGTCCGTCAGGCGGTTCTTGACCCAGGTGTATTTGTCCTCGCCGGCGAGGAGCCGGAAGACGCCGAAGAACGTCGTGACCGGCTCCCCATTCACAAGCTCCTCACGCGTCACAAAGCTCTCGCCGTGGCGGTTGGGGAACACGGAGGAGGCAAGATCGAAGCCGTGGCTCGCGAGATGGGTGAGGAGGGCGTGCTCGAAACGCACCTCGCGCTCCGTGATCGCCTGGTTGTACTTGCGCACGAAGTACCTGTGCTCCCCGGACTCGGTGCGCGTCCAGACGGCGAAGCTCGCGTTGACGTAGCCTCCGAAGATGCGTTCGGCGCGCACCACGCGGCCGAGGTCGTAGTCGTCGTCGACGATCCGCTCGATCTGCTTCGTCAGCGCCGCCCACGCCGCCTCGTCGACGACGGCAGCGCTTTCGGCCGCCTGTGAGTCGTTCGGCGCGCCCTGGTCGTTCGCCTTGTCTGCGTCCATGTCGCTCCCGCCTCGTGGGTTCGATTGCGTGCGTCTTGCGCGGGTCGCGGCCGCCGCGCGCTGCTCACTAGACGACGATGCAGCGCGGTCCCAGCCGCCCGATCTCCTCGCGCACGTCGGCGTCCACGCCGTCATCGACGATAACGGCGTCGACCTGGTCGAGCGTGCATATCACCACGTCGCCGACGACCCCGACCTTGCTGCTGTCGGCGAGCACGACCACCTCGCCGCGGGTCTGGCGGATCATCGCGCGCTCCACGCCGGCCAAGCCCAGGCTCGGCGTCGTGATGCCCTCGTCGAGGCTGAGTGCATCGGCCCCCAGGATGAAGCGGGAGGCGTGGAAGTGGCCGGCGATCTCGATGGGCAGGGCGCCCTGCAGCGTGTTGGACCGCGGCCGGTACGAGCCGCCCAGCAAGACCACGTCGAGAGAGGTCCTCTGCGCCGAGGACACCGCGCCGAGGTTGTGGGTCACGATGCGCGCCTTGATCTGCGGGTCGACGTGACTGAGGACCTGGGTGGCGGTCGTACCCGAGCTGAGGAACACGGTCTCGCCCGGCTTGATCAGGGCCGCCGCCGCCTGGGCAATACGGCGCTTCTCCTCGGAA
>JAPLCL010000165.1 GCA_026392265.1 Actinomycetota bacterium | reverse complement strand
CGACTCGTCCACGCGCAACTCGCGTGAGCGCAGAAGGCGAAGATCGGCCGGCACCTTGTCGCCGGCCTGCAGCTGCACAAGGTCGCCGGGCACGATCTCGGTGGCGGGCAGGCGCAGCTGCTCGCCGCCGCGGATCAACGTGGCCTCGGTGGTCATCGCCTTGGTGAGGGCGTCGATCGCGGCGACCGCCCGAGCCTCCTGGATGTAGCCCACGACGGCGTTGAGCATGACGACGCCGAAGATGACGCCGGCGTCAACCCAATCCTGCAGGAAGCAGGTCACCACGCCGGCGGCGACGAGGATGATCACGAGGGGATCGAGGAACTGCTGCAGAAAGCGTCGCAGGGCGCTCGGTCCCTTGGGCGGCGTCAGCGCGTTGGCGCCGAACTGCTCGAGCCTGCGCCTGACGGCGAAGAGGTCGAGCCCCTCCTGCGCGTCACTCTCGAGGAGGTCGACGACCTCCTGTTCGGGAAGCGCGTGCCAGTGCTGATCGTCGAGAAGCTGGATGGTCGTCGCTTACGACCGCGGTACGCGCCGTGCGAGCGCGCCGCCGATGATGATGATGCCGACGACGATAAGGAGCAGCGGCCAGCCCAAATCGCCCAGCGAATCCCACCCCGAGGTGTTCTGGAGCAACCCGACGAGCACCAGCACGGCGCCGGGCACGAGCGGCCACCAGCTAGAGCGACTCCGGCTCCGCAGGGCGTCGAGCGCGTACATAGCGAGGAATCCGACGCCCAGGCCGAGCGCCACCGGGTTCCCGTAGAACTCGACGTGCGCGAGCATCAGCCCGACGCCGAGGCCGGTGAGCACGCCGGCGGGCACCAGCAGGCCGTAGTTGCCGCTGAACGCCCACCAGGTGAGAAAACCGAGGCCGATCCACAAGGCGGGGCCGCCGGCGGCGACCACGTCGCTGAAACGCCCGCCGAGCAGGACGGCACCCACCACGACGAGTACGGCGCCGAAGGTCACGGCGGCGTTGTCGCGACGTTCCTTGAAGGCCTCAGCGTCCACCGGCACCGTGAACGTGATGCCGGCGGGGGCGGGCCGGGCGCCGCTGCCGGCGGGGCCGGGCCGCGCGCCGCTTGCGGCGCCTCCCCCGGCCGCCGGCCCGCTGCCCTCCTGGACGATCTCGCCCTCCAGGGCCTCGTCGACGCCGTGGTCGCTGTCACTCTCGGGCATGTGTCTCTCCGTCACTCGGGGGAGGGCGGCACGCCACCCTCCCCGTGTCTGTCACTCGTAGTGTATCGCCTCGAGGATGTCGATCTTGGCCGCCCGCCGTGCCGGCAGGATGGCGGCGACGACGCCCACGATCACGGCCAGGATGACGAAGATGACGAGCTGGCCGCCGGGGACCGCGAAGGTGATTCCCTGGCCGGCGAACTTCGTGGTCACCACCCAGGCGAACACGATCCCCACCACGATGCCCATAGCGGCGCCGATGATGGACGTGATCACGCTCTCGTAGCGCACCGTCGCGCTGACCTGGCGGCGCGACATGCCGATGGCGCGCGTGAGCCCGATCTCACGGGTGCGCTCGAACACCGACAGCACCAGCGTGTTCACGATGCCGAACAGCGAGATGATCACGCTGAGCGCCAGGAGCCCGTACACCAGCGTCAGGATCTGGTTCACCAGGTCCACGGTGGTCTTCTTGTACTCGGCTACGGTCTGGACTCGGGCGGTCGGCGTATCGGCCAAGGCCGTCTCGACTGCCTTCTGCGTCTGCCCGATGTCGCTCCCGGCGGTCGCCTTGGCGACCACCATGAACGCCTGCGGCGTCGGGAAGATGGCGTCGTAGCCCGCGGCGCTCACCGTGATGCCGTTCAGCATCATGGGGTCGCGGTAGATGCCCATCACGTTGAGTGTCGCCCTCTTGCCCTCGACGGTCGTGATGGGCACGGGATCGCCCAGGCCGACGCCCAGGCTCGACGCGGTCTGCTCCTCCAGGATGGCGCCGTTCGTCCCCAGCTTGCTGAGCACGGCGTCGCTGCCCTCGATCCAGTCGAAGCTCCAGACCCGCTCGATGGCAAAGGGGTCGATGCCCCAGACCACCGCGAGGCTGCCCCCCTTGGCCTGCACCTGCTGCGCGTCCAGCGAGACGGCCGTCTCGATCGAGGGGACCGCTGCGACCCGCTGAGCCGTGTCCGACGGGATCGTCATGAAGTTCTTGGCGCTGATGATGTAGTCGGCCTGCACCGTCTTGTCGAAGCTGTCGATGAACGAACTCTTGAGGCCCTGGGCGAGCACGGCGACGAACACCACCACGGCAAGACCGATCATGAGGGCGGCCGCGGTGAGCGCCGTGCGGCCGGGGTTGCGGCGGCTGTTGTCGCGGGCCAGGCGGCCGCTGACCGGCGCCAGCTTCTGCAGCGGCCAGCCGAGCAGGCCGACGAGCGGCCGCATGACGAACTTGCTGAGCATGGCCACGGCCACGAACACCAGCACGGCGCCGGAGGCGATCGTCGCCAAACGGATCATGGTACTGCCCGGGCCGTACATGCCGGCGACGATGAGCAGCGCGCCCAGCACGGCGACCACGCCGCCCATGATGGGCGCGAAGCGCGCGAAGCGGGACGGCGGCAGCTGGGCGCCCTCCTGTAGCGCCGCCATCGGCGGCACGCGCGTCGCGCGCTGCGCCGGGATGAGCGCCGAGAGCAGCGTCACGACGACGCCCACGGCCATGGCGATGATGACGGTGCGCGGCTGCAACACGAGACCGCTGCTCGGGATCTCGAAGCCGGCGGCCTTGAAGACCTGGTTCACGCCGGCCGCCACGCCGAGGCCCGCGAACAGGCCGACGAGCGAGGCAAGCACGCCCATGACCAGCGCCTCGCCGGCCAAGCTGAACAGTACCTGCCGGCGTGTCGCGCCCAGAGCGCGCAGCATGGCGAACTCCCGCCGCCGCTGGGCCACCGTCATCGAGAAGGCGTTGAAGATGATGAAGGCGCCGACGAGCACGGCGATGCCGCCGAAGCTGAGCAGCACCGGCTTGAGGAAGGCGCCGATCGAGTCGCTGACCGACTTGGTCTGGTCGGCCGCAGCCTGGGCGCCGGTCTTGACCTCAGTGCCGGCCGGCAGCGCGGCCCGGACGCGCTGCGCGAGGGTGTCGGCCGAGACGCCGGGCTCCGCCTTCGCGTCGATCTCCGAGACGCGGCCCTTCATGTCGAACCAATCCTGCGCGTCCGGGAGCGTCGTGTGGATGATCAGCGATCCCCCGAGGGACGACTGCGCCGAAAAGCGAAAGACGCCCGAGACCTGCGCCGGATGCGCGCCGTTCGAAGTGATGACATCGATCGGCGCGCCGATCGTGAGCTTCTGGTCGGTGGCCAGCTTCTCGATGACCGCCACCTCACCGCTCTTCGCCGGCGGCGCGCCCTCGATGTACTGCGGCGGCGCGATATCGTTGGCCGAGTACGAGAAGAACAGCGTCGGTGACCCTCCGGTCTCCACGACCTTGCCGTTGACGGCGACGGCCCCCATGCCGGTGACGTAGCCGAACACGGCGGAGACGCCGTCCACGGCTTTGACCTGGTCCACCATGGACTGCGGCAATCCCTCCGTGGCGCCCGTCAGCTGTCCCGAGAACTTGGCTTTCTTGGTGACGGTGACGTCGGTACCCTTGTAGGCGTCGCTGAAGATCTGCTTGAAGCCGCGGTCGATCTGGTCGGTGAGTACGTACGTGCCACTGATCATCGCCACCCCGAGGAGGATGGCCAGCGTCGTGAGGATCGTTCGCAGCTTATGCGAGGTGAGGCTGCGCCAGGCGATGCGGATCATCCCACGTGCTCCAGCGACTTGATGACGTCGTAGATCTCGTCGCGACCCAGACGCCCACAATCGTGCGCGATGACGCCGTCACGGAGGAAGACGATGCGGTCCGCGTAGGTGGCCGCATGCGCATCGTGAGTGACCATGACGATGGTCTGGCCGAGGTTGTCGGAGGAGTGGCGTAAAAGCTCAAGCACCTCCTCACCGGTGTGCGAGTCGAGGTTGCCCGTCGGCTCGTCGGCGAAGAGCACCGCGGGCCGCGAGGCGAGCGCGCGGGCCACGGCCACACGTTGCTGCTGCCCGCCGGAGAGCTCGGCAGGCTTGTGCTTGAGCCGGTCGCCCAGGCCGACGGTGGCGACGAGCTCGTCGATCCACGCCTCGTTACCCTTGCGCCCGGCGATGGTCAGCGGCAACACGATGTTCTCGGCGGCGGTCAGCGTGGCCAGCAGGTTGAAGGTCTGGAAGATGAAGCCGATCTTGTCGCGGCGCAGCTGCGTGAGGGCGCGGTCCTTGAGCCCGGTGATCTCGACGCCGTCGACCCACACGCTGCCCGCGCTGGGCCGGTCGAGACCGGCGAGGATGTGCATGAGCGTCGACTTGCCGGAACCCGAGGGACCCATGATCGCCGTGTAAACGCCCCGCTGCAGGTCGAGGTCGACACCGGCGAGGGCGTACACGCAGGCGTCGCCCTGGCCGTAGAGCCGGGTGACGCCGCGGGCTTGGACGACGGCGTCGTCCAGGCCGATGGTCGTTCCGTTCTCACAGGTCGCCGGCGCCGCGGTAGAGCCGGGCTGCGGTGTCGTCTCGGTCATGTCGCTCATACTTCCCCCTTGAAGTCGGCCGCCTTCGGTGACGACCCGTGGCGGGCCGCGCCTCCCGGCGCGGCCCGCCACCTCTGTTGCCTTCTGTATGCCACGCGGAGCACGAGTGGCAACCTCAGTCTCAGTCCTCCCGCCGGGGGAGGGTCAAGCGCCTCTCATGTTCCGGCCGGCGGTTCGTGCTCACCCGGCGGTCCTTCGGCGGGCGGAGCCGCTGCAGCGGCAGGCGGCTCCGCGGCCTCCGGCTCGCCGGCAGCCGGAGCCGTCTCGGGCTCGGGCGCTGGAGCCGTCACGACCGTCGCAGGCTCCACGGTCTCCGCACTAGCGACGGTCGCGGCCGGCTCGGCCGGCGTTATCGCCGAGCCCAGCGGAACCGTGCTTGCAGCCGCGGCGAGCGCCGGGCCGGCCGGCGCAAGCGCCGGCGCAGACGCCGGCCGGCGAGCCCGACGCCACTCCACGAACGCCAGAGCCGCGGCGCCGGAGCCGAACACGGCCATGACCATCAGGGCCAGCGCACCCCCCACGGGGACGCGGCTGACGATGGTCGTGCCGACCACCCCGAGCGTCACGGCGAGCATCAGGTTGTCTTTCTGCTGCGTCCCGGCGAGCACGCGCGCGGCGATCAGAGCCGCCACGGCCGTGATGACGAAGAAGTAGAACAGGGGCACCACCACCATGTAGGGCAGTACCAGCAGCAACCCGACGATGCTGATGATCAGCACCACAAGGACGGCCGGCAGGATCACGAAGAAGGTGAGCGCTCCCCAGCCCAGAGACGCCGCCGGCTTCACGGCGAGCTGGCGCTGAACGGCGCGCAGCTGCTTGGGCATGAGAGCCGCCGCGACCAGTGCGAGCACCAGGAAGATGGAGGTCTGCACGATCCAGCCCATGAGCGTGAACCCCCACCATGGGCGAATGACCGTGTGCTGCGTCACCCAGCCCAGCGGCACGCCCCAGTTCGCATTGTCGATGCGTTGGACGTCCCCGGTGACCTGGGCTCCAGGCTCGCGCGTGAGCGTACCGCCGAAGAGGACGATGGACTTGTCCCGCGGCGACCTCGAGCTGCCGACGACTGCGGTCGGCGCGAGGCGCACGTCACCGCCAAACGCGACGATGGTGTTCTCCACAGTGCCGCGCACGAGCACGTCGCCGCCGAAGGCCACGACGTCCCCTTTGACGGTGCCGTCGATGATGATGTCTCCGCCACCCGCGGTGACCGATTCCACGCTCTCGCCGGCGGGTACCGTTACGTCCTCGCCGAACTGGACGATCGCGCCCCGCGTCTCGCCCGGCGCGGCGAACAGGGAGGGCGTCGGAGACGACTGGGTCGCCGCCTTCGCCGGGCCCGTCAGAACAAGACCGAGCACGAGCACGCCGAAGGCGATCGCCGCGAGGGCCAGTGACGGTCCCAGGATCCTGTGCACGCGCCGGCTACTCATGACGTCACCTCCATGACCCTCAAGGTCAGGTCGTTTCGCTTTCGGGACGGACCTCTGGTTCGGTAACGGCTGGTGGGACCGGTGGCTGCGGCGGGGACGGCACCGGCGGCGGCGCAGGCAAGACCGGGAGCGCGGCCGCCGGCGCCGGCGCCGTGGACACCAGGGGCACCGACTGTGTCACGGCGGCCACGCGCTGCGGAACCTCTTGCTGGCCGAACAGCAGTTCGGCCCAACGGGCGCATACCCACCCCCAGCCGTTGACGATGTGGAGGCTCAGGAACACGTTCAGAATGGCACCGGGAATCGCCAGGATCGCCAGCCAGAGTGGCGGCGTCCACCCCCGGCCGTTGCCCCACGAGATGAGATGGACGTCCCAGTAGTGAGCGATGGGGAAGGCGACCAGCCAGAAGAGGATGGCGGCGAGCGTCACCAGCAACGCGAACGAGACGATGCCGAAGGGCAGCTTGGCCAGAAGGTACAGGAGGTCCTTCCACGTCGAACCGCTGCCGAAATGGGCCTTGAGCTTGCCCCAGACGCCGTTCACGTTCTCCCACGAACGAGGCGGCGCCGACACCGCGGCGCCTAGTAGGTGCTTCGCCTGCAGGCGCTCGAAGGCCCCGAACAGCCACCACGCCCCGCCCACGACGAGCAGGATGGGGATACCGACCCAGATGATCACCAGGCCGAGGCCTACGGACAGGCCGGTGATGAGGAAGGTGAAGTAGAACAGGCCCAGCGGGAAGGCGAGCACCTGGAAGAGGAGATTCAGCCACGTCCGCGGACGCGCCACGACACCGAAAAACCAGCTGAACATCGAGCCGTTCACCTCCGCACCTCTCAGGGACCTTCGCCACGAGCAAGAGAAGCCTAGCGCGGTGCGGCCGCCCCGTCGTCACCCCACGGCAGGAACGTGAGGCCGCCCCAGGAGGGATTATTGCGGCGTTGCGCGTACCCCCACGGGGGTACGCCGGCCGCTGGGCGGCTACTCTGCCGCGCTGTCCCCGGGGCGCACCAGCCCCACCTCGTAGGCGAGGATCACGGCTTGCGTGCGGTCGTGCAGCCCAAGCTTGAAGAAGATCCTCTTCACGTGGGTCTTGACCGTGCCCTCACTGAGAAAGAGGTGCGCGGCGATCTCGCCATTCGTCATGCCGCGCGCGACAAGTACCAGCACTTCGTGCTCCCGGGCGGTGAGGTCGTCCAGCACGGCTGGATCGCCAGGCACGCCGGCACGCTCCTCCTTGTCGCGGAAGGTGGCAATCAGACGCGTCGTGACCGAAGGCGCGATCATGCCGTCACCGGCGGCGACGATGCGGATGCCGGCGACGAGGTCGGCGGCCGGCGTGCGCTTCAGGAGAAAGCCGCTGGCCCCGGCCTTGAAGCCCTCGTACACGTACTCGTCCAGATCGAACGTCGTGAGGATGAGGACGCGCGAAGTCTCGTCGCGCCCCAGCGCGACGATGGCGCGCGTCGCCTCGATCCCGTTCATCCCCGGCATCTGCACGTCCATCAGAACGACGTCGGGGTCCAGGCGGCGCGTCAGCTCCACGGCCTCGCCGCCCTCGCCGGCCTCGCCGACGACTTCGATGTCGGGCTCGGTCTCGAGGATGAGACGCAGGCCAGAACGCACCATCTGCTCGTCATCGGCCAGCACCACGGTGATGCTCATCGTTCCTCCGTTCCGAGTGGGAGCCGCGCGTGTACGGCGAATCCGCCCTCCGCACGTGGCCCCGCGGTCAGCTCGCCGCGGAAGGCGAGCACGCGCTCGCGCATGCCGAGGAGGCCGCGGCCTCCCTCCGTCACACCGGCCGCCACGCCGCGGCCGTCGTCCAGCACGTCGATATCGAGCTCGCCGGGCGCATAGCACACGGTCACCTGGGCCTGCGTCTTGCCGGCGTGCTTCAGGGTGTTGGTCAGCGCTTCCTGCACGATGCGAAAGGCCGTGAGATCGAGGCTGGCCGGCAACGCGCGCGCCGTACCTGCCACGCTCAGCGACACCGGCAGTCCCGCCTCGCGGACCTGCTCGCAGAGTCTCTCCAGCTGGCCGAGGCCTGGGGCGGCGTCGAGCCCCACGCCGTCGTCGGGCGCACGCAGGATACCAAGCATACGCTCGATGTCGGCCAGTGCCTGCCGGCCCGCAGTCTCGATACTGCCGAGCGCCTCGCGGGCCAGCTCGGGTCTGGTCGCGATGACGCGCTGCGCTGCGCCCGCGTGCAGCACCACAACGTTGAGCGCGTGCCCGACGCTGTCGTGCAGCTCGCGGGCCAGGCGTGACCGCTCTTCTGCGACCGCCTCGCGGGCACGCGCCTCGCGGTCGGCGGCAAAGAGCGCCGCCCGGCGCTCGGCGCGCTCGATGCTGCCGCGGTAGACGCGGATGACCACCGCGACCACCCAGACGAGCGAAAGGGAGGCCCACGCGGCCAGAGCTCTCTGCCACGACAGGCCGGGCGAGGTCCATGCCAGCACCACCATACCGGGAGCAGCGAGGAACCCGGCCGCCAAGGCGCGCCTCCACGTGTCGAACGCCACGGTGGCGAAGGAGGCGACGACTACGGCCCAAAGCGCCGCCTGCGTGAACTGGTATCCGATGATCGACTGCGCGCACAGGAGGGCCAGCGAGACGCAGAGGCCGGCGAGCGGCGACCACCAGAGCAGCGCCAGTGAGAGCGCGCTCGCCACCGTCAGCGTGATGAGCAGGGGTCCGTCCTCCTGGTAGCCCGCGGCGACCGGACCACGCGTGAGGAGCTCGACGAGGCCGGCCGCCATGAACACGAGCGCAAGGGCGATACTCACGGGGAGCGCGTCCAGGGCACGCGGCCAGCGCGGGGCCGGCGGCGTGGAGGCGCCGGGCGCGGCGGCGGAGAGGATGTCGGCCGGCGGGTCCACGACCGCAGTATAGTGCACGGCTGCGGGCGTGCGGCGAAGAGAGGAATGGTGGAGGCGGCGGGAATCGAACCCGCGTCCACGGACGCCTCGGCGGAGTCTCTACAGGCTTAGCCGGCGCATTGATCTCGCTCGCGGCCCCCGCGTCGGCCGGGTGCCGTCTGCCAGCTCCGATCAGTCTCGGGTGCGCTCGCTCGGAGCAGCGCGACCGCACCCCAGCCCACTTGATGACACCGCGGGCCCCGGCCATGGGCGAGCCGGGCGCGATGCGTCACCTAACTAGTTAGGCGGCGAGTGCGAGAGTGTTATTCTCGGCAAGTATATGGTTCCGGCAGTTTAACGAGGCCACCGGACCTCGGCCTGCTGCTCCCACCTCGGTACAGCCCATGTCGAGACCTGTTCGCCCCCATGGGCAGCCTCGGCGGCTGCGCTTCTTGAGTATACCAGCCCCCGGAAACGGCGAAACCGCGGCAGAGCCGCGGTTTCGCCCACAAACGCCGGTTCTTTGCAGACCGGCTAAGGTGCGGCGGTCAATCTTCTACCGTCTGCACCTCGCGCCGGTCGCGGCGCCGGAAGTACATGTTACGGCAGAGCGGGCCCTCGCCGGAGGCGTAGCAGCTCTGCACGGCCACCGAGCACTGCGGCAACGGGGTACGGGCCACCTTGACCACGCCGAACCCGCCCTTGCCGCGCTCGATGTCCTCGAACATCCTGAGGTCGATCTCGTGCGGGAACACCTTCTCGATGCACCCGAAAAACGTGTCGCCGTCTTCCTTGAACGCATAGAGGAAACGGCAGTTCATGCTGAGACAGGCCGCCGGATAGACGACCTTCTCGCACTGTGCCGAGCATTCTGTACATTCGAGCAGTTCTTCGGACAAAAGTATCAGCCTCCTACAGCAGAACGGCCGGCGAACGGTGCCAGCCCTCGCGCATGGTAGCACAGGCTCCCCGGGCCTGAACAGGCTGCTTAACCTGCGCTTAATACTTTCCACTCAGCGCACCGCCGGCCTGCTTGTGACGCGGCGAACATGTTCCTGTTGACATGACACTACGGCGACAGTGAAAATAGGGAGCGTCAGACCGCTCGCGCCGTGCCGGGGCTTTGGCACGCGGGCGGGGAACACGCTCTCCAGGGAGGTGGCGGACACGCATGGACGCCTTGATGCTGTCTCGACTACAGTTTGCCTTCACCATCGGCTATCACTTCATCTTCGTTCCCATCAGTATCGGCCTCTCGATCATGGTCGTCGCCGCGGAGCGCCGGTACTACAAGAGTGACATCCCCGCCGACAGGGCAGCTTCCAAGTTCTGGATCAGGCTGTTCACCACGACCTTCGCCATCGGCGTCGCCACCGGCATCACGATGGAGTTCGCCTTCGGCACCAACTGGGCCGACTACTCGCGCTTTGTCGGCAACATCTTCGGCGCTCCGTTGGCGGCGGAGGGGCTCTTCGCCTTCTTCATGGAGTCCGTGTTCCTCGGCGTCCTGCTGTTCGGGCGCGAGCGCGTCTCCAAGCGCCTGTACTACGTCTCGACCTGGATGGTCATGATCGGCGCTCTGCTGTCGGCCCTCTGGATCCTGATCGCGAACTCCTGGCAGCAGACCCCAGCGGGCTACCGGATCGAGGACGGCAAGGCCATGCTGACCAGCTTCTGGGCAGCCGCCCTGAACCCGTCTATCGCCCAGCGCTACACGCACACGATCGCCGGCTGCATCATCGCCGGGGCCTTCGTCGTGGCGGCGATCTCGGCCTGGTACCTGCTCAAGGGCAGGTACGTACGCCAGGCTAAGCACTCGCTGCTCACCGGCCTCGTGGTCGGCCTGATCTTCTCGGCGGCGATGCCCCTCATCGGCCATTGGAGCGCCGTCGAGGTCGCCAAGTACCAGCCCATCAAGATGGCGGCCTTCGAGAACGTGTACGAGACCGAGGACCGGGCGCCGCTGTATCTCTTTGGGTGGGTACACACCAACAACGAGGGCGAGCCCACCGTCACGGGCCTCTCCGTCCCCAGCGGCCTCAGCCTGATGCTCGGGTTCAGCCCGGATCATGTCGTGACCGGCCTGAAGAGCGTCCCGGCGGCCGACCGGCCGCCGGCGCAGATCACCTTCCAGTCTTACCACCTCATGATCGCGCTCTCGTTCCTCTTCATCCTGGTCATGCTGATCGCCGTCGTCACCTACGCGCTGAAACGCATCGAGAAGGCACGCTGGGTGCTGTGGTTGGTGGTCATCTGCTCGCCGCTACCCATCATCGCCATCTTCCTCGGCTGGGTCGCCGCGGAGGTAGGGCGGCAGCCATGGGTGGTGCAGGGCCTGCTGCGCACCTCCGACGGTGTCTCCCCGCTCGTCTCGAGCGGCGAGGTCGCGACCACCTTCGGCATCTTCGGCCTGATCTATCTGGTCCTGTTCATCGGGTGGGCACGCATCTTCTTCGGCACGATCCGCAAGGGGCCGGAAGAGGTCGTCGATATGCTCACCGCGGAAAAGGCGGCGGCGGCCACGGCACCGTCCGGCGCGGGGAGGTGACGAGATGACTCTGCAGTGGCTGTGGTTCGTCCTCGTCGGTGTCCTGCTGACCGGCTACGCCGTCCTCGACGGCTTCGACCTCGGCGCCGGTGTGCTGTACCCGTTCATCGGGCGCACGGACGGCGAAAAGCAAGAGATCCGCGCGGCCATCGGCCCCGTGTGGGACGGCAACGAGGTCTGGTTGCTGACCGGTGGCGGGGCGCTCTTCGCCGCCTTCCCGGCCGTCTACGCCTCTACCTTCAGCGGGTTCTATCTCGCGATCATGCTCGTGCTCTTCGGGCTCATCCTGCGGGCCGTGTCCCTCGAATACCGCGGGCGCGACACCGGCTTCGCCAAGCTCTGGGATGTGGCGTTCTTCGTCGGCAGTCTTGTGCCGGCGCTGCTCGTCGGTGTGGCCGTGGGCAACGTGATCCGCGGCGTACCGCTTGACGCCGACGGCAACTACACCGGCACGTTCCTCGGGCTTCTGAACTGGTACTCGCTGCTCATCGGGCTGCTCGGCCTGTGCGCGCTGGTCACGCACGGCGCTGCGTGGCTCGCCCTCAAGACGGATGATCCGGTCCAGGGTCGAGCCATCAAGGTGCGTGGCATCTCGCAGATCGTGTGCGTACTGCTCTTCGTCCTGGCCACTGTGGCGACCCTGTTCGAAGCCTCGCGCGCCAGCGACAACGTCTTCGGCGCCTGGTACGGCTGGCTGTCCGTGGTCGTCGTACTCGGGGCCGTCGTATGGGCTCGCTGGGGCATGCTCAAGAGCGACCATCGCACGGCGTTTCTCGGCACCGCCCTGACGATCATCGGCGTGGGCGGCATCTTCGCCGTCAGCAACTATCCCGACATGGTGCCGGCGCGAGGCACCCCTGAAGCGACAAGCCTCACGGTGAGCAATTCGGCCTCCGGCAGCACCACGCTCACCGCCATGCTGATCATCACGATCATCGGCTTCCCGATCGTGATCGGCTACATGGTCTTCGCCTACCGGACGTTCAGAGGCAAGGTGCAGAAGGCGCACGGCGAGTACTGAGACCAGCGCTCCACGTGCGACGCGAAGAAGGCGGCGGGCCCCTGGGCCCGCCGCCTTTCTTGTGCTTGGGAGCAGGCGGCACTGTTCTCCCACGCAAAAACAGACTCGCACACGCCAGAACACTTGACATTCACGGGCTCCAGCCTGAGAATTGCATGACCGCGTTCGATTCTGAGCGATTCTGACAACACATCACAGCCTATGGGGAGCTCGATGTCGTCGCCAGACACCCGCGAGATGTTCCCGGCCGAACGGCAGGGTCGCATCCTGGAGATACTCGCCGAACACCGCAGCGTCCGCGTCTCCGCGCTGAGCGAGCTGCTCGGCGTCTCCGAGATGACCATCCGCCGCGACCTCGAGCGCCTGGAGAAAGAAGGCCTGCTCTCTCGCACCCACGGCGGAGCCATCCTCAAGCAGCACATCGCCGAAGAGCCGCGCTACGTCACCAACGTGCGCGCGCACGCCCCGGAGAAGCTGCGCATCGCCAAGGCGGCGGCCGCCATGATCAAGCCCGGCGAGACCGTGTTCCTGGGTTCGGGCACCACGGCCACGCAGGTCCTCTCGCACGTCGACCCCGAGCTTCACGCGCGCATCGTCACGCACAACCTCGGAGCCGTGTCGTCGGCCCAGGAGAAGGCGCTCGACGTCATCCTCCTCGGCGGTCTGTATCGGCCACGCTCGAACACCCTCGAAGGCGCCCTGTCGCTTGAGGTGCTGAGCGCCTTCCACGCCTCCAAGTTCATCCTCGGCGCCGACGGTGTCAGCCTCGAAGAGGGCATCACCACGGCCAGCGTCGGTCTCGCCGGCGTCGAACGCGCCATGATCCGCCAGACGCGCGGCGAGGTGATCGTCCTCGCCGACCGCAGCAAGATCGGCGTCGTCGGCGACTTCGTCATCTGCACACTCGACGACGTCCAGGCGGTCGTCGTCGACGACGGCGTCGATATCGACGTGCGCGACGAGATGCTGCGCCGCGGGCTGCGCGTGGTCGCTGTATGAGAATCCGACTGAGAGGATCTGATGCACATGAAGCACGCTGAGCTACTCACCGCAAAGCAGGTCGAACGGGTCCACGAAGCGTCGCTCTGGGTCCTCGAGAACGTCGGCATCCTGGCGCACCACGCGCCCGCCCGCGAGGTCTTCAAGGCCCACGGTTGCAGCGTCGACGCCGTGGGGCTCGTCAAGTTCCCGCCCGCGGTCGTCGCCAGGTACCTCCAGGTCTGCCCGACGAGCTTCACCTTCCGCGGCCGCGACCCGCAGTACGACCGCACGATCCCCGACTGCGGCCCCGTGGTCGTCACCGGCAGCTCGGCGCCCAACGTGGTCGACCCCGCGACCGGTGTGGAGCGTCGCGCCACCTCCACCGACATCGCCAACATCGCCCACCTCATCAACGAGCTCAAGGGCTTCGACATCTTCTCGATCTCCACGCTCGCTGACGATGCTCCCGAGGGCCAATTCAGCCTGAGCCGCTTCTACCCGGCACTCAAGAACTGCCTCAAGCCGGTGCGCAGCAACACTCCGAACATGCACGACCTGCGTCAGGTCATCCAGCTCGGTGAGCTCATCGCCGGCGGCGCCGACGCGTATCGCGAGCGCCCGATCATCAACCATCACTACTGCCCGATGGTCAGCCCGCTGACCATGGACGTCGACTCCACAGAAGCGGTGATGTACCTCACCGAGCGCGGCCTGCCCGTGTACACGACCGTGGTGCCCAACGCCGGCCTCACCTCGCCGATGACGCTGATGGGCACGCTCATCGTCGGCAACGCCGAGTTCCTCGCCATCACGGTCTTCCAGCAGATGGTCAAGGAAGGCAC
>JAPLCL010000240.1 GCA_026392265.1 Actinomycetota bacterium | reverse complement strand
GGACCTCTTCCCCGTCGACCGTTCCTTGGACGTACTGCCCGCGCACCGCGAAGCGGTCCACGCGGTCGGGCGGGATCGGCCGCACGGCGCGTAGCACCTTGAGCTTCTCCTCCCGCACGGCATCTGCGTCGAAGCTCACCGGCGGTTCCATGGCCACCAGCGTGAACAACTGGATGAGGTGCGGCTTGATCATATCGCGCAGGGCCCCGGCCTCTTCGTAGTAGGGGCCGCGATGTTCCACGCCCAGCGTTTCGGCGGCCGTGATCTGCACGTGATCCACGTACTGACGGTTCCACACGGGCTCGAAGATGCCGTTGGCAAAGCGCAGAACGAGGAGGTTCTGCGCGGTCTCCTTGGCCAGATAGTGGTCGATACGGTACACCTGCCGCTCCGCGAAGGCCGCGGCGATCGTGAGGTTGAGCTCCCGCGCCGTGGCGAGGTCGCGGCCGAAGGGCTTCTCGATGACGACCCGCGTCCAGCCGGCGCCCGAGCCGCCGCCGGCGCTCTGCGCGTCGAAGGCACCTTTCCGCGCCAGGCCCGAAGCGCCGAGCTGCTCCACGATCACTCCGAACTGGCTGGGCGGCGTGGCCAGGTAGTACATGCGGTTGCCGCGCGTCCCGCCGGTGTCCAGTTCGTCGAGGACGGCGGCCAGACGCGCGTACCCCTCAGGATCGTCAAACTGGCCCTGGACGTAACGCGGAGTCATGAGGATGCGCTCGCAGAGCGACCCGTCGATCGCCTCCTCGCCGTAATGGTCGTCGATGGAGCTCTGCAGCAGCGCGCGGAACTCCTCATCGGTGAATGCCTGTCGACCGTACCCCACGATCGTGGTGCCGAACGGCAGCACGCCGTGGCAGCCAAGGTCGTAGAGCGCCGGCATGAGCTTGCGATGGGCGAGATCGCCGGTGACGCCGAAGATGACAAGGCTGCACGGGTCCGGGTGGCGTTCGCCGCCGAACGGCGAGGGCGCCTCGCCGAGGCGAGCCACGCCGTGCAGGCGCACGCCGTCGTCGTCGCCGAAGCGATCGGCCACCTCGTAGCCGACGTGCTCGTCAGAGGGGTCGTCCCTGGAGGTCACTTCTTCTCCTGCACGGCGTGGCCGCCGAACTCGTTGCGCAGGGCGGCCAGCACTTTGCCGCTGAACGTGTCGACCTGACGCGAGCGGAAGCGCATGAACAGCGCCGCCGTGATGGCCGGCATGGGTACGCTGTGGTGGATGGCCTGCTCGACCGTCCAGCGGCCTTCGCCGGTATCCTCGACGTACCCGGTGATGTGCTCCAGGCCGGGATCCTTCTTCAGAGCATCGGCGGCCAGCTCCAGCAGCCAGGAGCGCACGACGCTGCCCTGATTCCACAGATCGGCGATGGACGCCAGGTCGAGGTCCCAGTCGGTGGCCTCGAGAAGCTCAAAGCCCTCAGCGTAGGCCTGCATCATGCCGTACTCGATGCCGTTGTGGACCATCTTGACGAAGTGCCCGCTGCCGTGCCCGCCCATGTAGTCGTAGCCGTGGCCGGG
>JAPLCL010000076.1 GCA_026392265.1 Actinomycetota bacterium | reverse complement strand
CGTCCCGGTGACCCTGCAGGCGTACCGGCTGCTGGCGGCACGCAGCGACGCGCCGCTGCACGTGGGCGTCACGGAGGCCGGGACGGTGTGGAGCGGCACGATCAAGAGCGCCGTGGGCATCGGCGCGTTGCTGGCCGACGGTATCGGCGACACCGTGCGCGTGTCGCTGACCGGCGACCCTGTGGAAGAGGTGCGGGTCGCCTGGAAGATCCTCGCGGCGCTCGATCTGCGGCGGCACGGCCCCGAGGTCATCTCGTGCCCCACCTGCGGGCGTACCGAGGTCGACATCGTGGGGCTCGCCGAGGAGGTCGAGCGGCGCCTGGCCGGCGACGCTGCGCTGGCCGGATCCACGATCACCGTGGCCGTGATGGGCTGCCGCGTGAACGGCCCCGAAGAGGCGCGGCATGCCGACTACGGCATCGCCGCCGGGGCCGGAGAGGGCGTGCTCTTCGACCACGGCGAGCGCGTCGAGGCGCTGCCCGAAGGGCAGTTGGTCGACGCGCTCCTCGCGCGCATTCGCGGCGCCTGCGCCTGACGGTCGGGCCGGCGCGGAGCGGCCCCCCCTTCCCAAGCCGTCTGGGCATCCGTACCCAAACGGCTGTACTAGCAAGTCCTGAGCTACTTCTGCCGATGCTCACCTCAGAGAGTCGGCGAAAGGCGCAAGCCCAGGAGGCAGGTCATGGAGCGTATGCAGAGTGGGGAACGGTCTCGCGTGAGAGAAGCGGCGCGTGACGACGACCGCGGGCGGATCGCCGTCGACGCCGCCATGCTCGTCTTCCTCATCGGCCTGGCACTGCTCTTCGTGGCCAACGCCCCCTCCTGAGGAGGCCACGATGACGACCGCGACACTCCATAAGCCTCCGGCCTACGTGGCGGAAACGCCGCAAGACGCCGGGATCCTTGTGCTGCTCGCCACCCTGGGGCTGGCGCTCCTCGTGGTCGGTACCCTCGCCGTGCTTTTCGTGCTCACGCTGTCGGCACTGTCGATCGGCGGCTGACGCCGCCGACCTGTCTACGGCGCTGTCAGGGCGAGCCCCGCCAGCGCGCCAGGGATGCCCCAGCACGCCTCCCAGCCAAAGTCGGACGGCTCGTTGGCGACCGGGTCAGGGTTCGCGGTCAGCGGCTCGAGGTCGGTGAAGCCGCCGGTCGCTCCGGCCGGGCGCGTCACGTCGAGGTGGCGCTCGCTGGAAGGAGCTTGATCGGCACCCGCGTGAGCACGGGTCGCAAGGCGATGAGGACCGACTCGAGCGGGTCGATGGCCGAGTAGGGCGCTGACGTGCGCACGCCGCTGGCCGAGAGCGGCGCGTCCAGGCCCAGCGTGGTCGTCTTGCGGCCGTACTCGGGGTCGAACGGCTCGCTCACCATCCTGACCTTCATGGGCAGCGTCGACCTCTGCCCGTGGTGCCCGGCGCACGCGGCCCCGGAGACGGGCAACATGGATGAGTGGATCGAGTGCTTCTGCGCCGTCGCGCACGCGCGGGCCAAGGCGATCGGCGGGGATGTGGGCGGCGGCTGATAGACTGCGGCGCGTGGACAGCATCCTCGACAGATCCACGCGTGTCTACCTCGCCGGGCACACCGGCCTCGTCGGCAGCGCGATCCTGCGCGCTTTGCACGAGGCCGGCTACGAGAACCTCGTCGTCCGCGACCTCAGCGAGCTCGACCTCACCGACCAGCACGCCACGCGGCGCTTCTTCGCCGCCGAGAAGCCCGCGGCGGTCATCGTCGCGGCGGCCAAGGTCGGCGGCATCCTCGCCAACTGGGAGCAGCCCTGGGAGTTCATCTTTCAGAACCTGCAGATCGAGACCAACATCATCGGCGAGGCGCACGCCGCCGGGGTGCGCAAGCTCATCTTCCTCGGCAGCTCCTGCATCTACCCGCGCGAGGCGCCGCAGCCGCTGCGCGAGGAGTACCTGCTCACGGGGCCGCTCGAAGAGACCAATCGCCCATATGCCGTCGCCAAGATCGCCGGCATCGAGCTGTGCCGCAGTCTCAATCGCGAGTACGGCGCCGACTACCTGTCGCTGATGCCGACCAACCTGTACGGCCCCGGCGACAACTACGATCTGCAGACCAGCCACGTGTTGCCGGCGCTCATCCGCAAGTTCCACGAGGGCAAGACGGGCGCTGGGGGAGGGGCCGGCGGGCGCGAGCCGGCCCGGCCCGTGCGCCTCTGGGGCAGCGGCTCACCACGCCGCGAGTTCCTCTACGTCGACGACGTAGGCCGCGCCGTCGTCTTCTGCCTCGAGCACGTGCACGCCGCCGACGTCCCAGACGGCATGCTTAACGTAGGCTGCGGCGAGGACCTCACGATCCGTGAGCTCGCCGCGCTGGTCCAGCGCGTCGTGGGCTACGAGGGTCCCGTGG
>JAPLCL010000379.1 GCA_026392265.1 Actinomycetota bacterium | reverse complement strand
CGCCCGCGACGGCGACGCCCGCGACGGCGACGCGCTACACTGACGACGTTCCCGAGAAGGAGGCCGAGCATGAAGTACGTGTGCAGCGTCTGCGACTACGTCTACGATCCCGAGGTCGGCGACCCGGACAATGGCGTCGAGCCTGGCACGGCGTTCGACGACCTGCCGGACGACTGGGTCTGCCCCGAGTGCGGTGTGGACAAGGACGAGTTCGAGCCGCTGGAGGACTGACGACCGCGCCGCGTCCGCGCCCACAGGCTTCAATCCTTCCGCGAAGGCGATCAGTTCTCGGCGCGTCAGCGCCCCGGTGACGTAGACGATGTGCCGCGCGTCGCTGGCGAACAGCGTCGGACCCGACGTGTCGTACCACGTGTACACGGTCGCGCCGGTCAGCGCGCCGTACTGAAGCGTCGTCGTCTCGAACGACAGTTTGTCGACGGCGATCGACGTGAGCGCGTCCCGCAGGAAGGCGATCGACTTGCCGGCCGCGCCCGGCCCCAGCTGCTGCAGGGTGAACCAGCTGAGCCCGCGCGTGTAGAGCTGCGCCACCTGGTACTGCCCGGCGAGAGGGTCGACCGGACCGCTCTGCCCGTCATGCACGAGCCAGATGCGCGGAGCTCCACTCGTCTCCGAAGTGGCGACTGTCCGGAGAGTGTAGCCGTCCGGCGCGAGCTCTGACACAAGCGGGGCATAGCCGGCGACCGCCGCGGCCGCCGCCGGCGACGGCTGATAGTCGGGGCTCTCGTCCAGCTGCGTCGTGACGTTCCGACCGGCCGGTATCTCCATACCGTAGGTCTCGGCAGGAGGAGGGGAGTCCCAGTCGATCGTGGCGGTGAACGTCGCGTGGCCATCGGTGTACCAGACGACGATGCCGCTGAGCTGATCGACGACCAGCTGCACGGCATGGCCGTCCAGCGTCATGGCCGCCCGCCAGACCTTGCGGTCGCCCTGCTTGAGCGGCTTGATGCCGATGCTGCGGTCGCCGTCCTCGACCGCGCTCCGCACGATCGCCGCAAGACCCTGGTAGGCGAGGGGGTTCGGGGTGGCTACGTGCCAGGCCGGCGGCCACGCCCCTGTGGTGCGCCTGGTGACGGTGCGGCCGAGGAACGTCGAGGAGGTGAGTGTGGCGCGCAGCTTCGCGTTGTAGGTCGACGCGAGCGGCCTGGGGTCGTCGCGCTGCGAGGGCATCGGGTCCGGCCGCATGGTCCCGGATGCGTCCCCGGAGGACGACGCCGCGAAGGAGCCGGAGGCCAGCGGTAGCGGCCTCGCTGTGGACTGGTCCGCGGCGAGAGAGCGCTCGATGACGTAGGTACCGCGCATCGCCTGGATCTCCGGCGTCGGCACCGGCGGCGGCGTCCTCAGAAAGAAGACGTACGCGACGGCGAAGATGATGCCCAAGGCCATCACCGTGGCCGCGAAGCGCGGCGGGCGACGGCTGATCCGGCCTTCACGGATGTCGCGACTCGCGCGGTCGGGATGGGCGTCTATGGTCGATCCTCCGAAGCCGTGGGGCCTAGGAGCCGCCGTTCCGGCCCCCACCCCAGGCGAAGAACAGCGGCAGGAAGAGGAAGGTGAAGCCGAAGCGGCGCGAGACGAAGAGCGTCAGCGCCGCGATCAGCAGGCTGAGGCCGATGAGCTTGAGGGTGCGTTGACTCACGCGGCAAGCGTGACGGCCGGAGGGCGGCGGCGCAAGCCGCCACGCGATCCGCCGCCCTCCGGCTGGTACTCCGCCGCCCGCCTGTGATTACCTTGGCGGGCACCATCGACCCCCGACCCCGGAGGAGGCAGGGCGTGAAACGCAACCTGTTCGCCGGCCGCAGGCGCAGCGGCGGCATCGGTCTGGACGTGTTCACCGACGACGAGATCCAGGATATCCATCTCGCCACCCTCGAAGTGCTGGAGCGCACGGGCGTGTGGGTGGAGATCGACGAGGCGCTAGACATCTTCAGCGACGGCGGCTGCGTGGTGGATCGCGAGTCGCGCCTCGTGCGCATCCCGCCGCACATCGTCGAGGACGCCATTCGCAGCGCGCCCGCCAGTATCACGCTCTGCGGCCGCGACCCGAAGAACGACATCGTTCTCGAGGCGGGTCGCGTCGGCTTCAGCAACTTCGGCGAGGGCGTCATGGTCGTCGACCCGTACGGCGGCGAGCTGCGCGCGTCGACCAAGCAGGACCTCATCGACATCGCCAAGCTCGTCGATGCGCTGCCCGAGGTTGACGTCTTCGAGATCGCCGTGGGCGCCGGCGACATGCCGCCGGCGACGGCTTCGATTCACAACCACGAGGCGGCCATCGTCGGGCAGACCAAGCCGATCTCGGGCGGGCCGCTCGACGGCCGCGCGGTCCGCATCACTCTGGCCATGCTCGAGGCCGTGCAGGGCAGTGCGGAGGCGGTCCGCGAGCGCCCCATGATGATCATGGGCACCTGCCCGGTGAGCCCGCTCAAGCTGGTCGGCGACTGCTGCGAGATCGTCATCGAGGCGGCGCGAGCGGGGGTGCCGAGCTGCGTGCTCAGCATGGCGATGGCCGGCGGCTCGTCGCCGGTGACGCTCGCCGGCACCCTGGTGACCCACAACGCCGAGGTACTCGCCGGTATCGTCCTCGGGCAGCTCACGGAACGCGGCAGCAAGGTGCTGTACGGCTCGTCGACGACCGCCATGGACCTGCGGCTGGCGGCGGCCTCAGTCGGCTCGCCGGAGTGCGCCCTGATCAGCGCCGGCGTGGCCCAGCTGGCCAGGCAGTACCGCCTGCCGAGCTACATCGCCGGCGGGTAGGGCGACAGCAAGCTCAGTGACGTGCAGACCGGTCACGAAAAGACACTCACGGCCTTGATGGCAGCGTTGGCAGGGACCAACCTGATCTACGGCCTGGGGATGATCGAGTCGGGCGTCACCTTCGACTACGCGCAGCTGGTCATCGACGACGAGATCGCGCGCATGGTGAAGCAGGTAGTGGGCGGCATCCGCGTGAACGACGAGCGCCTCGCCGTCGACGACATCGCCCGCGTGGGCGCGTTCGGCGACTTCCTGAGCCTCGACGCGACGATGGCGCACATGCGCGAGCAGTCGCAGCCGGCGCTCATCGACCGGCGCGTGCGCGAGGACTGGGAGGAACGCGGCAGCACGGACATGTACCAGCGCGCGCAGGCGCGCGCCCGAGAGATCCTCGAGACGCATGTGCCGCAGCCGCTGCCCGGCGACGTGAGGCAGCGGCTCCGCGACATCGTGGACGATGCCGACCGGCAGCTGGCCGACGGTTGAGGCGGGGCGAGCGCGCAAAGCGGGCGGGGCGGCTCTTCCGGCCGCCCCGCCCGCTTGGGTTCCGCTCTACTTCGCGTCGTCGATCCAGCCCGAGGAGATGAGCTTGTCGCCTTTCACGTAGTCCTGCCGCTCCATGAAGTGCAAGAACTCGTGATACGTGAGACCCGCGTACGCGCCCGATCCTGAGTACGTGGCGTACTGGAAGTGCTCGACCGCGTCCGGCCCGCGCACGCCCGAGAAGAGCGTGGACTTCCAGGCGCCGTCCTGGTTCGTGAGTGACCACGCCCCGCCGTAGTCCACGCTGCGGTCGGACCGCTCGGCGCCGGCCTCCTCGAACCATCCCTCGAGGCGACCGCCGACACGGGCATCCGACCCATGCACGTCGACGATCCAAGGCTCCGGACCCTCGTACGCCGGGTGGTTGATGGCGCCGATGGCGACCACCGGCGTCCAGTTCGCCGGCGTCGACCCCGGTCCGGGAGCCGGCGGCACCGGACTCCCGTCGGTCGTCTCGATCCATCCGGCGTTGACGATCTGGATGTCGGGCGTGAAGCCCTCCCCGGCCTCTACGAACCAGCCGCTGCTGTGGGAGACGAGACCGGCGTAGTCGCCGGTGCCCTTCTGCGTGAGATAGCAGAGATGCACCTGTCCGGCGGCGGCGATGCCGCCCGTCCACTTGCCCACCCAGGTCCCGCCCTGGTTGGAGAGGCGGCTCGTGCCCCAGAACCGGGCACTCATGTCGGCTTGCCGCTGATCGACATTGAAGACGACGTCGAACCTCCCGCTGAGGCGCGGGTCGGAGCTGTCCTGGCGAAGTGCCCACACGTAGTGGCGCATCTGCTCGACGTCGCCGACCGTCTTGGTGCTTCCGCCCTCGTGCTCCTTGATCAGCGACTGCGTGAACGCGACGGGCAGCATGCCGCGGAGCTCCTGGGCGCCTGCCGTCGTCGAAAGGGCGACCGGCGTGCCGCTGACGATCGCCGCCGGTGAGATGGACGCCGTGCTCGATCCTCCGCACGCCGACGCGCCCGCTCCTCCCAGCACCACGGTCAGCAGCAGGCACAGCGCGCACCCGAGCCTCGATCCGAAAGTCAAATGACTCCTCAGCGTGGTCTCCCTGCGCGATGCGACCCAGCTGCTGGTCGCACTCGTGGGGCCGTTGGAGATGTGGCTTGCCATGGTCCCTCCTCCCTGTCGCCTGGGGATACCCTCTCCCCACTCAGACAGACCTGCAAAGGGACCCGTTTCTTCGTTGTCCGTCGTTGGGGGGTGCAAGAGGCCGGCAGGGCACGGGAGCTCCGGCGGATCCGCCGGGCGGGCGCCGGGGCGGTTTCTTGACCGTATGGAGCGGAGCGGCGCCCCGCCACGTAAGTTGTCGCGGGTTGCCACCGCACTGGGTGGTGGCAGAGCCGCATTTACGGGGCGCCGCCGCATGACTCAGCATACGTTCATCTCTCGACGTGCACGCACGATCGGTCGCTGCCGGGCTGCTTGACGCAGCTACCGGCGAGGTGCGCAGCTGCAGCGCCCGGCGCGCAGCGCCGAGCTTGTGCCCTGGTTGCGTGCCCAAGGCGAGTCCATCGCGGTCGCGGAGAAGACGGGGCTCGTGAGGGCGACGGGTGCCGGCAATATCTACGTCTGCAAGCCCCTTGACCCAGTCGTCTTCGAGCGCACCTGGAGTGCGGACGAGATCGCCTGCGCCGCGCTCGCACAGGTGATTGTAGACTGCCTGACCGGCCCGGACCGCATGTTGGCGGAGGGAGAGGCCTTGCTCGAGTGGATGGCGGCCAACAAAGAGTCGGGGCGACTCGATGCCTGGTTGCTCGAGTGGATGGCGGCCAACAAAGAGTCGGGGCGACTCGATGCCTGGACGCGGCACGCCGGACCCGCTCTCTGTCGCCGCCCGTCGCGTGCTCCTCGACGCGCTTGAGGCGTTGGGCGCGCAGCGACGAGCGGCGATCGTGGTCGGGGCGCGCGCCGTCTACCCGCCCGTCGGCGCAGGCGCTCATCGCCGACGACTGGTTCGTGGGCTCTTGCACGGAGCGACCAGCGGCGACGGAAACGCAGGGCCCGTCATCTTGACCGGCGCCGTGGACGGCGCGGCACGCTGACCGCCGACGCCAGCACAGGCTTGGCTGCCCTCGCCGGTCAGACGAGTCCGTACTCCACGGCGATGGCCTCGGCGACGTCAGCGCAGGGGCGTCGGCCGGCCATCCGGAGTCGTGCGTCCGACCGTGGGTGGCCCGATGACCCAGATCAGCGTGGCAGTCTCAGTGCCTCGGTTCTCCGCTCGGTGCGGCATCGAGGTGAAGTACTCGATTGCATCACCAGGCCCGAGCGTAACGACGGAGTCCCCGACGTAGAGCTGCACGGTGCCGGAGATCACATAGCAGAACTCCTCTGAGTCGCCATGTATGACGTTCTCTGGCCACGTGCAGCCGCCGGGGCGGAACACCCCCAGATAGACCTCGAAGTTGCTTGAGGGTCGGTGGGAAAGCAGGTATTCCTCGTAGTCGCCCGAGGTGAGGGGGCGACGGTCGACGTGGCGCTCAGGCCGCACCTCGCTCGTCTCGTCGCCGAGCAAGTGCCCCGTCGAGATACCCAGGGCAGAGGTGATGCGCAGCAGCGAGGGGATGCTGGCGTTGGTTTGACCGCGCTCGAGCTGGCTCAGGAAGCTCGGGCTGAGCGCAGCCATGTCGCTCAACGCGCGCAGCGATATTCTCCTGCTTCTTCGCAGTCGACGGATCCGCTGCCCTATGTCGTTCATGTTCGGTTCTGACATACTGCGTTCTCCCCAGACGCGATACTGGTGCGCACCTCGGGATCAAGTCGCTGGATTCAGCGCCACTCTATCAAGAAACCAGGCCAACTAAGCCCGCCGCTGACAGACCGTCCAGACCGAGTGATTTCATGGTCCTCTTGCCCTCGGCGACGTAAGCACGGCCCATCATTGCCGAGACGATGGTCAGCACGGCATCCATGGTCGGAGTGGGCACTCCCAATTGGCGCCCCAAGTCGCGCATGAACACCAACCCATAGCCGGCGTCTTCGTTGAAGTAGCGATGGTCGAGTCGTGGCTGCGCCTTGATGCCCCTGAAACCGGGGGCCGCCATGTAGCCTGGGTAGTATGTCTTCTCGGCCATGTAGCCCTGATCGAATCCGACATCCGGGTCGCGGCCTATGGACAGTCCAAGGGCAGCGCCGAGAGCCACGCGTTCACTGTCCACAGCCTCCATAAGGCGCGCCACGCCTGGAGTACAGCCTTCCTCGTAGAAGAGCAGGTCGCCGCCCGTGCGCTCGATCTGGGCGGCGCTGCACATGCTGATGGCCGGGTGGATCATGGGGTTCGCGTTCCCCAAGCTGGTCTCCAGAACGCTGACCGCCGGGCTCATCGCGGGGTACACGTCGGCGACTGTAGACAAGACCCGCATGGTCTCAGCCGCCGGCACCGTCGCCAGGTGAATGCCTCCCGCGAGCTTCAGATAGACGTGTATCTCGGCTGGAGCGGTGATGCGCACGGCATAGGGGAGTGTTGACGTGTCGGCGACTACGATGCTCGTGTCACGCAAGTCCAGCCCCAGCGTTTGCTTGAACTCGATAGCGCCGCCACAGGAACTGGGGCAGACGAGCACGACTTGACCGGCACGCAGGTGCGGCCGGCACACCTCGGCGAACGGCTTCGTACTGTATGCCGGGCCGACGGCGACGACGAGCACTGCATCGTCGAGCGCACGCTCGATGTCGTGGCCAGAGTGGGCGACGGGGGCGAATCCGAGGAGCTCGCCAGTGGCGTCGATTCCTCCGTGCGCGGCGACCGCGGCGATAGTCGCCGGAAACTGGTCGAAATCGAACAGCCTCACCGAGTGGCCATGGCTGGCGAAATCGAATGCCGCTGCACAGCCACCGGCGCCTGACCCGAGTACTGTCACTTTCAACGTTCTTACCTTTCGTGTACGGAGTAGCGTGCAGCGGCGGCCCTGCAATGGAGCAGGGCTGCGGCCCGGGTCGTCCACGCGACCGCCACGCGGACGACTCGAGCCGCAGGACGAACCTGCCTAGAGGACTTTCGAGAGGAAATCCTGTGTTCTCACTTCCTTGGGGTTCACCAAGACCTCCTGCGGAGAACCCGCTTCGACCACGTAACCACCGTCCATGAAGACCACGGCATCGGCGACCTCACGGGCGAAACCCATCTCGTGCGTGACGACTATCATCGTCATACCCGCGCGTGCCAGGTTCTTCATGACCTCAAGCACTTCTCCCACGAGCTCGGGGTCGAGCGCCGAGGTCGGCTCGTCGAAGAGCATCAGTCGCGGCTTCATCGCGAGAGCGCGGGCAATGGCGACTCGTTGCTGCTGTCCGCCCGAGAGTTGACGCGGATAACTGTCTGCCTTCTCGCCCAGCCCGACCCGTGTCAGTAGCGCGTGCCCTTCTGCCTTCGCAGCTTCAGCGGGCTCATGCTTAACGAGAATCGGCGCGACGGTCACGTTTTGAAGGGCCGTCATATGAGGAAACAGATTGAACGACTGAAAGACCATGCCGATCTCAGAACGCTGATGGCAGACGTCCTTGTCGCGCATCTCGTAGAGCACTCCGCCCTTCTCCCGGTAGCCGACGAGTTCGCCGTCGACGAACAGACGACCGGCGTCGATATTCTCGAGGTGATTGACGGCGCGCAGAAAGGTGCTCTTGCCAGAGCCCGACGGGCCGAGCAGGACGACAACGGATCCCTCAGGCACCTGCATGTTGATACCCTTGAGCACCTGGTTGCGGCCAAAGCTCTTGCACACTCTCTGCGCCTCGACCATGAGTGTCACGCCGCACTCCCTTTCGCCTCACGGACGTCAGCTTGGCTGAGAGCAGGGCCAGGCTGGTCGGTCGCCCTCGTCTTCTCCGGAAACCCTCGACGAAACCGCATCCGGAGCTTCTGAAATGGAGTCGGTGGCAGCGGTCGGTTCGTAGAACCGCGAGCGAAGTGGCGTTCCACGTAGTACTGGCCCCACATGAGCAGGCTTGTCACGAGCAGGTACCAGATGGCGGCTACGAGGAGCAGCTCGACCACCAGGAGATTCCTGGCGTAGATGTTCTGCGCTTTGGTGAGCAGCTCTTGAGCAGCGATGACGCTGACGAGGGAGGTGTTCTTGAGCAGGCCGATGAGCTCGTTGCCTGTCGGAGGAATGATCGCCCGCATCGCTTGCGGAAGGATGACGACGCGGAACATTAGTCTCTTCTTCATGCCCACGGCAAGGCCGGCCTCGGTCTGCCCGGGGTCGATCACCTGGATGCCGGCCCGCACGATTTCGCTCATGTATGCGGCCTCGTTCAGCCCCAGGGCGATGGCCGCCGCCACAAACGCGGTAACGAGCGTGTTCGTGTTTGATGACACCCACCAGTCTGTGAATGGGATGCCGATGCCGACGCTCGGCAGGATGAGCGCGATGTTGAACCAGAACAGGATCTGGATAAGCAATGGCGTGCCACGGAATATCCAGATGAAGACCCAACTGATGGTCCGGAGCACAGGGTTCACCGACAAGTGCATCACGGCGATCACGACTCCGAGAACGACACCGATCACCATACCCACGATCGTCAGGATGATCGTGAGCTCGAGACCGAGAAGGATCTGCTTCGTGGTGAAGTACGACCCCACTTTGGGCCAGTTGATATTGGGAGTCACCACGAACAGCCTGACGACCAGTGCTGCGATCAAGATGGTCACGACAGCACCGACCCAGCGTCCGTAGTGCTTGAGGGGAACGGCGCGAATCAGCTCCGGGTCGGAATCGAGCGGTGCCCGCGATGCGGCTACTACTACTGGAGTCTCTCCCATTGTTGCACCAGTCCCTTATCAGCCGCCCGAAGAGGTCGTGCCGCCATTGATGATGGCCTCCTTGACGCCCGCGGCGCCGAGTCCCCACTTGTCGAGGATCTGCTGGTACGAGCCGTCGGCGATCATCTCGTCGAGCGCAGCCTTGATGGCCTGGGCGAGAGCCATGTTGTCCTTGTTCACTGAGATACCGTAGGGAATGGAGCCCATCAGGTTCGGCAGCACGACCCCGTATATGTTCCCGCCACCCATCTCCTTGGCCTCATAGACAGCGAAGGGAAGGTCCATGACGTGGCCGTAAGTACGGCCGCTGCGGAGTGCCAGCATGCCCGGGGCATCGCCCGAGAACGTGCTCAGCTGTATGGGGTCCAGGCCCTTGCTCTCGAGCTCTTTGTTGGCCTGCTCCACGATGCCGACGGCGATCGTGCCCTTGGACGCACCCACGGGCTTGCCGGCGAGGTCCTCCACTGTGGTGACTGCCGCCTCGTTGGCCTTGGCTACGAGTACGCCCTCGCCGACGGTCAGATAGTCGACGAATGTCACTTGTTCCTGACGATCGGTGAAGTCGCCCATCGAGGCGATGACCGTGTCAAAACGGCCGGTCTGGAGTGCCGGTCG
>JAPLCL010000228.1 GCA_026392265.1 Actinomycetota bacterium | reverse complement strand
CGCGGCACGGACGTTGCCGCGACGCGCCCGGGACCAAGGGCCGCGGCCGTGACCGTGAGGGCCGTGCGGGCCGTGCGGGCCGAACTTGAAGCGTGCCGGGCCGCCGCAGCGGCCCTGAGATTCTTTAGATCCTGTCATGTCTTTCCTTTCCGATAACGTTGTAACGCGATATATCGTAACGCATCGCTCAGGAATGTCAAGCGGCACAAACGCGGAGGCCGGCCCTGGCGTCATGCGATACAATGCCCGGCGCATGATCAGGTACCTGGATACCCGCGGTCTCAGCGACCGCCCACGCAGCTTTACCGAGGCCATCCTCGAGGGCATCGCCCCGGGCGGCGGCCTGTTCGTGCCCGAGCGCCTGCCCCAGTTCAGTGTGGAGGAGATCGTCACGCTCACGGCGCTGCCGTACCGCGAGCGCGCGGCGCGCGTGTACGAGGCCTTCGGCCTCGACGTCTCCGCCGCGCGCACCCGCGAGATCGCCACCGCCGCCTACGGCGACAACTTCGACGACCCGGCCGTCGCCCCGGTGCGCGAAGCCGCTCCGGGGCGCTTCGTGCTCGAGCTGTGGCACGGCCCCACGCTCGCCTTCAAGGACATGGCTCTCCAGTGCATGCCGCTGTTCTTCAGCGAGGCGCTGGAGCAGGCGCACGCGAGCGGAGCCACCAAGCTCGACTTCCTCATCCTGGTGGCGACCTCGGGCGACACCGGTGTAGCGGCGCTCAACGGCTTCGCCGATCGCGCCAACACGAAGATCTGCGTCTACTACCCCGACGCCGGCGTGAGCGCCCTGCAGGAGCTGCAGATGGTCACGCAGCCCGGCGACAACCTCACGGTGGTCCGCCTGGACGGCGACTTCGACGCCTGCCAGAACGCCGTGAAGGCCGTCTTCGACGACGGCGCCTTCGCCGCGGAGCTGGCCGGCCGGCACGGCCTGGCGCTCTCCTCGGCGAACTCCATCAACTGGGGCCGGCTCATGCCGCAGATCGCCTACTACGTGAGCGCCTACGCCGACATGGTCGCGCGCGGCGCCGTGGCCGCCGGCCGACCGCTCGACGTCTGCGTGCCCACGGGCAACTTCGGCAACATCCTCGCCGCGTACTACGCCAAACGCATGGGCGTGCCACTGGGCCGTCTGCTGTGCGCCAGCAACGCCAACATGGTGCTCGCCGACTTCATCGCCACGGGCATCTACGACATTTCCGAGCGCGGCCTCGTCAAGACGCCCTCGCCGAGCATGGACATCCTCGTCTCGTCCAATCTCGAGCGCCTGCTGTTCGACCTCTGCGGCAACGCCGCCCTCATCCGCCAGTGGATGAAGGACCTCAAGAAGGCCGGCCGCTTCTCCGTCGACGTCGCCACCAGGGAGCGACTCCAGGCCGAGTTCACCGGCGCCTGGGTCGACAACGACACCTGCCTGCAGACCATCGGCCGGGTGCAGCGCGAGCACGGCTACCTGCTCGACCCGCACACTGCCGTAGCGTGGAAGGTCGCCGAGGAGCTCGGCGAGGCGCGCACCCCCACGCTGATCGTGAGCACCGCGCACTGGAGTAAGTTCGCCGCCGACGTCGTCCGCGGCCTGCGCGGCGTGCCGGCCGGCGCGCCGATCCCCGGCGCCGGCCCGGATATCGGCCTGCTCGACGTGGTCACCCAGCTAGCGCCGGGCGCCACGGTGCCGCCCCAGCTGCAGGCCGTGCGCGAACGCCCCGTGCGCTTCGAGGCGCGCGTCGAGCGCGGTCGCGAGGCCGTAGAAGCCAGCCTGCGCGACTGGCTGGACAGCTCAGCGCTCTAGCAGCTCTTTCATCGGGCCGAGGTAGTGCTCGTCCCAGCCCGCGTCGAATTCGTCTCCCTCGTCATCGGGCACGTTCGTGTGTGCGAGCGTGAGCCTCGTCCCTTCGCCCTCAGGCCTCAGTTCGAAGGTGGCGACTGAGGCCTCGTCCCACTCGACGTCGTCGCCCCACCACTCCTGCACCAGCAGGTGGGGCGGCTCCGCCGCGGTCACCGTGCCGAAGATGTCGCCGCCCCAGAACGTGAAGGCGGCGCCGGGCTCGGCGCGAAACTCCGCAGGCCCGCCGCCCCAGGCGTCGATCACGGCGGGGTCGGTCAAAGCGCGCCAAACCGCTGCGGGCGACGCGCCGATGAAGTAGCTCTTCGTCAGGTCCATGGGTCACCCCCGGTCGCATTGCATACCAGAGTGGTGCCCGGCGCTGCGCCGCGCGAACCCAAGGACGTGACCGCGTTTGCCGGCCTCGTCAACACCACGATCCGCGGCAACGGTGGACGGAGCCGCAGCCGGTCAGCTTCTCCTGCGATGCGCTGTCTGCTGACCGGCGAAACCGGCTGGGGCGCTGTTCGACAAGTGCGAAGGCGCTGTCCCGCCGGATCCCGAGAGCACGACAGGCCCCCGTCACCCAGCTCACCCGCAGTTGCCGGGACGGGCGGGCGCCGAGGCGGCACATCGCGCATCGGTACGTTAAGAAACCGCCCTCTCACTATCTTACCGATGCGCACTACCCCGCCGGGCGGCCGCCGCGGCCGCGCCGCATCGAGTCCACGAGTAAGGTATGGATCTGGGCCGGATCGTGGATGCCACGAGCGGGCCTCGAGGGGACTTGGCCGTTGCCGCCATGCCTCAGGTGAGGTATCATGTTCAGACCAGTCTTCGACTAGTCTATATAGGGGTGACGATGGCCACCGTCGGCGCATACGACGCCAAGACGCACCTCCCCGAACTGCTCAAGCGGGTCGAGAACGGGGAGCGCATCACCATCACCAGACACGGGCACCCTGTCGCTGAGCTGGTGCCCCCCGGCGGCGCGTCAAGGCGCGACATGAGCGGAGTCATCGAAGAGATCAAGACGTTCCGCGCCGCTCACTCGCTGGGCCCGGACCTCACCATCCGGCAGCTCATCGACGAGGGTCGTGAGCGCTGATGTTCGTCCTGGATTGCTCTATGACCATGGCGTGGGCATTCCAAGACGAGGCGACACCCGGCATCGTCGAAGTCCTGGATCTGGCCGCACAGGAGGACTGCGTGGCACCCAGCGTGTGGCCCCTGGAGGTCTGCAACGCGGTCCTCACGGCGCAGCGTCGCGGACGGTTCAGCAGCGAGGACGTGCCGTTGTTCCTCGATCTGGTGGCCGGGCTGCGCGTATCGATCGACGACCTCGCCCTGCGGCGCGCGATCGACCAGGTCCTCCCCCTCGCTGTCCGCCACGCGCTCTCGAGCTACGACGCCGCCTATCTGGAGCTTGCTCTGCGCAAGAACGCTTCCTTGGCGACGCTCGACGCCGGACTGGCGCGCGCCGCGCACGCCGCCGGCGTCGCGCTCGTCGGCCCTGCGTGACGTCGTTCTGACGCGGTGGGAGCCAGCCTGAGGGGCCGGCCGGACTTCTAGACGATCCCGGCGAGCGACTCCACGTCGACCGGCTCGCCGGCCTCTTTGGCGCGCGTCAGCGGCATCAGGTAGCAGAAGGCGATGCCGAGGAGCATGGGGACCACGGCGCCGACCGAGATGAGCAGGCGGATACCCCAGAGGGCCGTCGTCGACTGAGCGACGTCCGCCTGGTAGCCCGTCCAGCCGAGCACCAAGCCGCAGCCCTGCACGACGAGGGCGGCCATGCCGGTCTGGATGAAGGCGATCACGCCGTAGTAGATGCCTTCGCGGCGCTGGCCGCTGGTGTACTCCTCCACGTCGGTGACGTCGGCGAGAAGCGACCAGCCGATCACCGCGACCGCCATGCTGCCCCCGGAGCTGAGCACGAGCAGCGCGTACAGCAGCGCGGAGCTGCCGGCGTGCACCAGAAGAAACCCCATCTGCACGAGCGCCCAGAAGGCCACGAACCAGATGTACGTCCAGCGTTTGCCTAAGCGCCGTGACGAGTACGTGACCAGCGGCAGCCACAGCATCCCGCTGGCGAACCA
>JAPLCL010000191.1 GCA_026392265.1 Actinomycetota bacterium | reverse complement strand
GCTACCAGGTTCACCGACCCCGGCACGCTGTGTCACCTCGTGGGCCAACGCGATGCCTCGCATGCCGCTGCTGGTCCCATGGCCGGTGCGATTCTCGAGACTGCAGTGATCGGTGAGCTGCTCAAGGCAGCCTTGCATCGCGGTGAGACCGCCCGGCTGCCGCTCAGCGAGTTGTAGCGGCGCGCCGAGCGCTCTGCCGTCCGGTCGACACGCGCACGGCCGGCCGCTTGCCGAACACCAGCACCAGAACGATGCCGATCAGGGCGCTCACGATGGCCATCCACTGCGGCTGCGTGAGTCCCGCGAGCCAGACCGGATTGCGGCGCACGAACTCGACGGCGAAGCGCTCGACCGCCGAGAGGATCAGGAACCAGCCGAAGGTCCACCAGCCGGACTTGTCGTAGCGCGTGGCCAGACGCCACAAGATCCAGACGACGAAGGCCATGATGATGATCTCGTAGATCGGCGTGGGATGGACCTTGACGCCGGGCGGCGTGGGCACGGTGCCCTTGGGGTAGCCCATGGCCCACGGGAGGCCGGACGGCCTGCCGTAGTCGCCGTCGCCGGCGAGCTGGCAGCCGATGCGCCCGATGGCGTAGCCCATGGCGACCGCCGGCGCCGTGGCGTTGGCGATGATGTCGAGCGGGATGCGGCGCGAAAGCGTCCAGAGCACCACGCCCAGAAAGCCGCCGATGAGGCCGCCGTACCAAACGAAGCCGATGCCGCCGAAGGCGACGCCCCAGAAGTCGGCTTTGACCGCGGCATAGTTCTCGACGAGGTAGTAGATACGCGCCCCGATGAAGCCGCCGACGCCGGCGGCCACGATGATCTCGTAAGCGAAGTCGGCGCTCACGCCGCGGCGCTTGATGAGCGGCCGCACGATCGTGAGGCCCGGCACGATGAGCGCCAAGGCGGCCATGAGGCCGAAGCTGTAGAGCTTGAAATCGCCGATCTGGAAGAGGACCGGGCGCATCAGCGCTTGACGTGTACGTAGCCGCGGTTGTCCTTGATCGTCACCGTGGTGCCGAGGGCGGCGGACATGCTCTTCACGCGTTGCAGGATGCTGAGGCCGGTGGAGCCCGTGGCCACGCTGGGCACACCGGAGCCGCTGGTGATGACCGGGATCAGTTTGGCGTCGATGGCGTGGGGTGTGACGTCGGCCTTCACGAGCACCGTCTGCGCGGTCTCGCCGGAGAACCCGCTGAACACGAGGTTGCCGAGGCTGTAGAAGATGAGGCCGCCGTGGTAGGCCTGCACCCCGTCGAGCAGGTGCGGGTGGTGCGCGAAGACGATGTCGGCGCCGGCGTCGACGGCCGCCTTGCCTTCACTGGACTCAAGGTAGCTGGGCGCGCACTTGTACTCGAAGTTCCAGTGCCAGCCCACGAACACGTAGTCGGACTTCTTGGCGACGGCGCGGATGGCGTTCTTGACGGCGTTGATGTTGGCGCGTCCCGGGGACGTGCCGGGGCTGCTCGACGTGGCCGGGTAGCCGACAGGGAGCACGTCGCTGAAGCCGAGAAACGCCGTCTTGGCGCCGTCGGTCTTGAGCACGGCGCCGGCCTGCGCCGCCTTCAGGTTCTTGCCGGCGCCCACCACGGTGATGCCGGCCTTCTCGCAGTACTTGAAGCTGTCCAGAAGGCCGCTGTCGCCCATGTCGCCGGCGTGGTTGTTGGCCATCGTGACGACGTTGATGCCGCTCTTGGCCATGGCCGTCGCCAGCGCCGGGTTGCCCTTGATGACGACGTCCTTCCAGCCTTGCGGGTCGCCACTGTAGGTGAGCGGCGACTCGAGATTCACGAAGCCGAAGTCGCTCGCCTTGAAGAACGGGGCGATGCTGCGAAAGAGGCCGCTGCCCATGCTGCCCACGACGCCGCTGACCCCGAAGCCGCCGATCACGTCGCCGCCGGCGGTGACCGTGACGGGTGCCGGTCCGGCCGCGGCAGTGGGCGTCGGCGAGGGGGTCGGCTTGGACGTGGGCGTGGCGGTCTGGGTGGGCTGGCCCGTGGCTGGCTTCGCCGTCGGCTGCGGAGCCGCCGTGCTCGCCGTTGCATCGGTGCCACCACCGAACGGACGCAAGGTCGCCACAACCACTGCGGCGAGAACGGCCAGGACGACGAGCACGATGACGACAAGGAGGAGACCTCCGCGCCGCCTGCGGCGTCCGCGGCGTGGCGGACGTCCGCTACCCGAAAGCGGGGGTACCGGTGGGCGCGGCGGAGGAGTAGCCTCAGCCACCGCGCCTTCTTCGCTGCGGTACACCGTGTAGGGTTGGCGTGCGTGTGGGGTGGGATCCATGTGCAGTTAGGGTACACGCGCGCCGGGGTCAGGCCAACTGCCTCGCGCTCGCCGCCCGCGTACAATAGGGCTATGGACTCCGCCCAACGCACCGTGCGCCCCTGGCTGATGCTCCTCGTCGCGGCCGGCGCCATCTTCTTCCTCGCCGGCTTCGTCTTCTTCCTGCCCCTGGCCTTCGACGAGCCTCAGGCGGCGCTGCCGCCCGTCTCGCGGGCGGCCACTCCGGAGGAGGCGCGCGTGGCCTTGGGCCGTGCGGCCCAAGCGCTGGGCGCCGGCGACCGCGCCGCCTACCGCGCCGCCCTGCCCGCCTCCGGCCGCGCCGCCCGCACGGCGCTGGGCGAGCTCTTCCGGCATCTCTCGCCGCTTCCGTGGACCACGCTCACGCTACTCGGCAAGCCGGGGCCCGGCGTGCCCGGCCGCTTCGATGTGCGCGCCGTCGGGCAGCTCGGGAGCACAGGTCCGCACGACCGCGTCGGCGGGGAGCGCATCCTCGATCTGGAGATGCTCGGTTCCCGCGTCGTGGCGACCGCCGACGCGACGCCTGCGGCGGTCAAGCGTCAGTACCTGATGGCGTTCCACGATCCGGTCGCCGTGAGCCGCAATGGCCTCCTCGTGCTCGCCGACCGGCGCTCGAGGGACAGGGCGCAAGCGCTGGCCGACGCCGGCGCCACCGCCCGCACGCGCCTGGCGCTCGTCGGCGTGACGCCCGACGCCTCCGTGCTGGTCTCCGTGTACTCGTCCCTGGAAGACCTGAAGGCCTCGCTGGGCGGCGGCCCGGACGAGGACAGGATCAGGTTCTTCTCACACGACGGGCCCCGAGTGACCTCGCGGCCCTGGCGCATCCTCGACATCGGGGTGCTCGGGCCCTCGCTCGACGGCACCGGCGCCTGGATGCCGCTCATGCTCTCCCACGAGATGACGCACGCATACACCAAGCAGTGGTTCGCGAAGACCGCGCACGCCCCCACCTTCCTGCTCGAAGGGCTCGCCATGGCGGTCGAGGGGGGGCGCGACTGGACGCCGCTGCGCGAGGAGGTCGCCACCGGCAACCAGCTGTGGCCGCTGCTTGACGCCATCGGCGCGGGGGACCTCTGGACGGGGAACTCCACAGAGCAGGTGCGACTCGCGTATCTGGAGGCCGCCTCGGTGGTGCTCTACGTGCTCGATCGCTGGGGGCTCGCCAAGCTCAGGCCCTTCGTCACTGCCGCCGCCGACTCCGATCTGAGCGAGGCCGGTGTTGGCCAAGCGACGCGTAGCACCCTGGGCGTAGGCTGGGATGAGTTCTACGCGGGCTGGAAGGACTACGTCCTCTCGCTGCCGTGAGGTTGCGCAGTGCCCGTTCCCGGGGTACACAGTAGGTAGCAGTAACCTCCGGAAGGGGATTCCCATGCGTTCCAGGCTCACCATCTACATCGTCATCGGTCTTGTGGCGGCCGTGGCCTTGGTCGCCGGCGTCGTCGCTGTAGCAGGCGCCGGCTCGTCGACCTCTCTGCCCGCCATCTCCGCGCCGGAGCTCATGGCCAAGATGGGCCAGTCCCAGGGCCAGGTGCAGGCGGTGAGCGGTGAGATCTCGTGGACCAACAACCTGTTCGGCGACCTGGGCAGTGCCGCGCAGATGGGTCAGCTGCCGGCGCAGTCGCCCCTCACCAGCAACGGCTCCGGGCGCATCTGGGTCAGCGAGGCCGGCATGCGCGTCGAGTCGCAGGGCAGCGGCGGCGACCAGGTCGCCGGCGTGAGCAAGGCGACGCGCACCGCCTGGACCTACGACTCCGCCACCAACACTGTGCGCAGCTGGGTGATGACCGGCGACGCGCCGGCCAACGAGCCCATGCCGTCGCCTTCGGCCTCGATGATGACGCCGGCCGCCATCAGCATGTACCTGCGGCAGCTGGCGCCCTACGCGACCGTCGACGTGGCCGGCCAAAGCACCGTCGCCGGCCGCGAGGTCTACCTGCTGCGCATGACCCCGGTCGCCGACGACACCGCCCTCGGCGCCGTGCAGGCGTCCATCGACGGCAAGACCATGGTGCCGCTACGCCTCGAGGTGTTCGCCAAGAGCGGCGGCGCGGCCGTGCTGCAGTTCGGCTTCGACAGCGTCTCGTACGACCCCATCGACGCCGCCATGTACGACTTCACGCCGCCGGCCGGCGCCAAGGTGACGACCAAGCAGATCGACCCGTCGAAGATGAAGGGCGAGGCCGGCGCCAAGGCGCAGTTCGGCTTGGGCGACGGCGGCATGCCGAGCAAGGCAGACAAGGCCGCGCACCAGAAGCTCGCGCGCCGCGCTCTGCTCACCCTCGAGCAGGCGCAGAGCCTGGTCGACTACCAGATCGCCTCGGCGCGCGACTACACGGCGCGGCCGTTCCGCTGGGCCTACGTGTTCGACAACGGCATGCCCGTGACGGCGCTCGGCAACCCCGTCTTCCAGATGATGGGCCTGGGCGGCTCGGCGGCAAGCAGCCCGACCGGCGAGGTCGGCGCCAAGATGGGCCCCGCCTCCGTGCTCCTCTACGGTGACGGCTTCGGCGCCATCGCCCTGGCACAGACCAAGACGACGCCGGAGCTCGAAAAGCAACTCAAGCAGCTCCCGGCTCTGGTCGATACGACGACAGTCAACGGCGCCCAGGTGCGCTCGATGACCACGCCGCTGGGCGGCGTGTATCTCTGGCAGCAGGGCGAGACGACGCTCATGGCCGGGGGCATGGTGCCCAAGGCCGACCTCGACGCCTTTGTGACCTCCGTTCGCTGACGTGGACGATGGAGTGACGCCAGCCGTCGCGGACGTGCAGACGCCGAGTGAAAGAGAGGGGACGCGGCCCGAGCAGCAGAGCTGCGGAGACCGCGTCCCCATTCTGACCACCCACGCGCTCACCAAGCAGTTCGGTAGCATCCGCGCCGTCGATGGCCTCGATATCCAGGTCTGCCGCGGCGACATCTTCGGTTTTCTCGGCCCCAACGGGGCCGGCAAGACGACAGTGATCCGTTTGGCGCTCGGCCTCATCCACCCCACCAGCGGGTACTCCGAGGTCTGCGGCCATCGCGTGCCCGGCGAGCTGCAGAGCGCCCTGCGCCACGTGGGCGGTTTTGTCGACGATCCCACCTTCTACCCGCTCATGAGCGCGCGGCGGAATCTGCGCCTCATGGGCAGCATGACCGGCCCCGTCACCGAGGAGCGCATCGACGAGGTGCTCGAGATCGTCGGCCTGAGCGAGCGCGCCGAATCGCGCGTCGGCGGTTTCAGCCACGGGATGAAGCAGCGTCTAGGCATCGCTCAGGCGCTGCTGCATTCGCCGGAGCTCATCGTGCTGGACGAACCCACCAGCGGCCTCGACCCGCGCGGCATGAAGGATGTGCGCGAGCTCATCCGTGAGTTGGGCGCCGCCGGCACGACCGTGTTTCTGAGCTCGCACCTGCTGCACGAAGTGGAGCAGGTGTGCACGCGCGCCGTGATCATCAACCGCGGCAAGGTGGTCGTGCAGGGTCCGGTGTCGGAGCTGCGTCCGCAGAGCGACGCGGTCAAGGTGCTCACCGAGGATCAGGGCAAGGCCGCCGACACGCTGCGCGCGCAGTTCGGCGCCGGCAGCGTACTTGAAGACGAGGGCTTCCTGATCGTGCAGGCCGGCGAGGACGCCGTGCCCGAGATGGTGCGCCGGCTGGTCGCGGACGGCGTCGCCGTCCGCGCCGTGGTGCCGGCGCCCGAGCAGGGCCTCGAGGACTTCTTCCTCGAGCTCACGGGGACCGACGGAGACAGGCCGGCGCCGAAGAAGCGGCGCGCCGGCCTCGCGCGCCTGCTGCCCGGAGGCCGGCGATGAGTACGGCCGCCGGCCCTTCGGCCGCCCACGGCAGCACCGGCCCGCGCATGCGCGGGCACGCCTGGGGGGCGCTGCGGCGCGAGTGGATCAAGCTGCTGTACCAGCGCCGCAGTTATCTCATCTGGGGCGGCGCCGTGGTCGTGCCGTTTCTCATCGCCCTGGCGCTCTATCTCGCCGGGGCGGACCCGCACGGCGGCGAGGGTCCGCTGTTCCTCCAGAATGTGACGAGCAACGGTATGTACGTCGCGCTCGCCGCATTGTCGGCGCTCCTCCCGTTTCTGCTGCCGCTGGCGGCGGCCATGGTCGCCGGCTACATGATCGCCGGCGAAGCCGAGCTCGGCACGCTGCGTATCGTCCTGCTGCGGCCCGTGCGGCGGGGCTCGTTCATCCTGAGCAAATGGGTCATGGCCATCATCTATCTCGCTGTCGGGCTCGTCTTGATGCTCGCCAGCGGGCTGCTCTTCGGAGCCGTCTTCTTCGGCCTCCGCCCCATGATCACGCTGTCGGGTTCCACCGTAAGCGTGTGGCACGGCCTCGGCCTCATCGTGCTCTGCTGCCTCTACGGGCTCGCGGCCATGGCCTGTATCGTCTCGCTGGCGCTGCTCTTCAGCGCGATCAGCGACTCGAGCCTGACGGCGCTGATCGCCACGATCGTCATCTACATCGTCGTCCAGGTGCTGATCGCCTTCAGCTACTTCGACTGGCTGCGGCCCTGGGTGTTTCCCAACTACTTCCTGGACTACATCAACTTCTTCCGCGATCCGATCTACTGGACGCCGATCCTCAAGGGCCTGGCGTCGTTCGGCGTCTGGAGCTTCGGGCTGACCTTCGTCGCCTACGTGCTGTTCCGGCGCAAGGACGTACTGTCGTAGGCTGACGACGCGACAGGGTGCGGACCCTTCGTCAACCAGGAGGATGACGATGAGCGAGACGATTCCTCGCAGGATGAGGGCGATGCAACTCGCCGCGCCTGCGCCGGCGGTCGAGGCGCCGCTCCGGCTCGTCGAGCTGCCCGTGCCTGAACCCGGACCCGGCCAGGTGCTGCTCCGCGTGCTGGCCTGCGGCGTCTGCCGCACCGACCTGCACATCTTGGAGGGCGAGCTGCCGCCGCACCGCTCGCCCGTCGTCCCCGGGCACCAGATCGTCGGCGAGGTCGTGGCCCTCGGCGCAGGCGCCGAGCTGGTTGCGCCGGGCGGCGAGCCGGGCGCGCGGCCGCTCGCCGAGGGCGACCGTGTCGGCGTGCCGTGGCTGCACCAGACCGACGAGACCTGCCGCTTCTGCCGGCGCGGCGACGAGAACCTCTGCGAGCACGCGCTGTTCACCGGCTGGGACGTGGACGGCGGCTTCGCCGAGTACACCGTCGCGCCGGCCGGCTTTGTTTACCGTCTGCCGCCCGGCATGGCCGCCATGGCCGCCGCGCCGCTGCTCTGCGCCGGTATCATCGGGTATCGCTGCCTGCGCCTCACCGGCGTGGTGGGCGAGGGCGCCGGGCTGCCTTCGGCCGCCGGCGCCGGCGCGGACGCGACCAGCGCTCGCCCGCGCCGCCTCGGCATCTACGGCTTCGGCTCGGCCGCTTCGCTCTGCACGCAGGTCGCCATCTGGCGCGGCTGGGAGGTGTACGGCATCGCGCGCGACGACGAACACCGCGCGATGGCCCTGGAGGTCGGCGCCGTCTGGGCCGGCGAAGCGAGCGACGACCCGGGCGTGCTCTACGACGCGGCCATCGTCTTTGCCCCGGCCGGCGAGCTGGCCGTCGATGCCCTGCGTCGCCTCGACAAGGGCGGCACCGTCGCGCTGGGCGGGATCTACTCCTCGCCCATCCCGCCCATCGAGTATCCGTGGATCTACCACGAGCGGGTCATCCGCAGCGTCGCCAATTCCACCCGCCAGGACGCCCGCGAGCTGCTGCGCGACGCGGCCCTCATCCCCGTGCTGAGCCGCGTGCAGGAGTACGACCTCGAGCAGGCCAACGAGGCGCTGCTCGATCTCAAAGAAGACCGCGTGCGGGGCTCGGCGGTGCTGAGGGTCGCTGCGGACTGACCGGCATGCGCCGAAGGCCGCCGCGCCTTCTTCTCAGTCCCTAGTCGCGGGCGCACGAAGTCGTCGGCCCGGCGCGTCGTCACCCTTGGCAACAGATACGTGCGCTGTGACTGGTGAGGTCGGCCGTGGCGGCGTACTCTATCTCCAGCCGGTCCCCCTGCGGCCCACCGAGGC
>JAPLCL010000183.1 GCA_026392265.1 Actinomycetota bacterium | reverse complement strand
GGCGCCGTCGACGGCTGCGCGCAGCGGCGCGTTTGCCGGGTCGCTGAGGCTGGGGTCGGCGTCGATGATCTCCGCGGCGAGCACGCGGGCGTGCAGCAGCGCCGCCCGGTCGCGGGCCAAGCGGGCGAGCTTGAGATCCGGTACGCCCGCCTGACGCGCGCCCATCACCTGGCCTTCGCCGCGGATCTCAAGGTCGCGGTCGGCGAGCTCGAACCCATCGTTGGTCTCGAGCAGAGCCTCGAGGCGCGCCTGCGAAGCGCCGGTCTCGGCCTGCGAGAAGAGCAGGCAGTACGACTTGGCCGTCCCCCTCCCCACGCGGCCCCGCAGCTGGTGAAGCTGCGCGAGGCCGAAGTGCTCGGCGCCCTCGACGATCATCACCGAGGCGTTGGGCACGTCGATACCTACCTCGATGAGACTGGTGGAGACCAGTACCTGCACATCCCCGCACTTGAAGGCGTGCATCACGGCGTCGCGCTCGGCCGATTTGAGCTGACCGTGCACCACCGCCACGCGACTGTCTCGGAACGGTCCACCCTGCAGGCGTTCCGCCTCGGCCAGAGCCGTGGCCGCCGAGATCGACTCCGACTCGTCGATGGCCGGGCACACCACGTAGACCTGGCGTCCTTTTGCGACCTGCTTTCGCACGAAGTCGTAGCCCACCTCGCGCTGCGCTTCGTCCACGAGCCGCGTGACGACCGGCTGGCGACCCGCCGGGGAGCCCGCGATCGTGGTCACGTCGAGGTCGCCGTACACGGTCAGCGCCAAGGTGCGCGGGATCGGCGTGGCCGTCATGTGCAGGACGTGCGGCGCGCGGCCGCCGCGTTCAGCGCGCCGCACCAGGGCGTCGCGCTGTTCCACGCCGAAGCGGTGCTGCTCGTCGACGACCAGCAGCGCCAGGCCGGCGAACTCGACGTCCTCCTGCAACAGCGCATGCGTGCCGATCACAAGGCGAGCCTCGCCGCCGGCGATCCTCTCGAGAGCGGCCCGCCGCTCCTTCGCGCTGAGCGCCGCGGTCAGTAGTTCGACGTGGCCAAGGACGCCGGCTAGGCGAGCTGCCGTCTCGGCGTGCTGGATGGCGAGTGTCTCGGTCGGGGCCATGAGCGCCCCCTGGAAGCCGGCCTCGGCGGCGCGCACGAGGCAGTAGAGCGCCACGACCGTCTTGCCCGAGCCCACATCGCCCTGCAACAGACGGCGCATCGGGACCGTACGCGCCAGATCGGCGTCCAGCTCATCGAGCGCCTGGAGCTGATGTGCGGTGAGCTCGAACGGCAGCCCGTCCAGGAACGCGTGGCTGAGGTCCGACGGCCCAGCGAGAGCCGGCGCCGCAACGCGGCGCTGCTGCTCGCCCTTGTGGAGCAGCAGCCCTACCTGCATGAGCAGCAGCTCTTCGAGAACAAGGCGGGCGCGCGCGACCCCGGCTTCGTCCAGGTCGCGCGGCAGGTGCACGGCCACCGTGGCGTCCGCGCGCGTCGGCAGCCCTTCGCGCGCGCGGAGCGCGGCGGGCAGCGGGTCGGGGAGCCGGCGCATCGCCGGTCGCACGGCGCGCAAGAGGCCGCGCAGCAGTCGCGCCGAGACCTGCTCGCTGGCCGGGTACACCGGCACGATGCCCTCGGTATGGACGGAGTCACCCTCCTCTTCCTCGAGGATCTCGTGGCTCTTGACGACGAACGACGAGCGGCCGCCCTGCGGCCGGTACGTGCCCCGCACGCTGAGCCGCATGCCCTGGGCCAGGACCTTCACGAGGTACCGCTGATTGAACCACACCGCCTCGATGGCGCCCGTCTCGTCGGTGAGCACCACGCGCACGATGTCGACGCGACGGCGTGCGGTACGATCGGCGACGACGCGCCCGACGGTGCCCCGCACCGTCGCTTCCTCGCCGACCCTGAGGTCACGGATGCGTCTACGGTCGCGGAAGTCCTCGTAGCGTCGCGGGAAGTGGTCGATGAGGTCACCCACCGTCTCGAGGCCGAAAGCCGCGAGACGGTGGGCGACCGGCTTGGTGACGTGCTCCAGCTCTGCCAGCGGCCTGGCGAGCGTGGCTGGGTCGAAGAAGAGACGCGGGGTAGGCGGCCGCTGGTGGTACCGGCCGCCGCCGAAGCGGAGCGGGAGTGCGGGCTCGGTCACTCCGCGATCATCGCGAAGGCGGCAGTCCCCGGACCGATGTGCGTGCCGACCACGGCCGCCACGTGGCCGAGCATCACGAAATGAGACTCGGGTCGCACCCGCTCGATCATTTCGCGAATGAGCTGAGGCTCCTCGTCGTTCACGGCGTCGATGGTCACGAAGTAGAGCTCGTCGTCCGGCTTGCTGTTCTCCTCGACGAAGCGCTGCATACCGGCCATGGCCTTCTTGAGGCCGCGCACTTTGGCGTAGCTTTGCAGCGTGCCGTCCACACCGTAGATAAGCGGCTTGATGTCGAAGACCCCACCGACCAGCGAGGCGGCGCGGCCGATGCGCCCGCCGCGACGCAGGTACTCCAAGGTCGCGGCGTGGACCATGAGGCTGCAGTTCTCGGTGAAGAAGCGGATGTAGGCGCGCGCCTCGCCGAGCGTACAACCGGGTTCGAGACGGGTGCGCAGCCGCTCGGTGAGAAGACACAGCGCCGTCGTGACGGTGCGCGTGTCGTAGACTTCGATCCCGTCGATCTCCTTGGCCGCTTGTTCGGCGGAGCGCACGGTGCCGCTCATCTCGCCGGAGATGTGCAACGAGAAGACGTGGTCGTAGGTCTGCCGCGCCTCTTCGTACACGGCAAGGAACTCCGCGGCGGTAGGCTGTGAAGTGGTGGGCAGCACCATTGACGACTCGAGCTTGGCGAAGAACTCCTGCGAGGTCATGTCGACACCGTCGCGAAAGGTCTCGTCGCCGAAATGAACCTTGAGCGGCACCATGTAAAGACCCGGCCGATCGAAGTAGCCGGCAGGCGGGTCGCAGGTGGAGTCCAGGACGATGGCGGTGTTGTCGAGGGTGAGCAGGTCGGTCATTCGGCGCTCGCGAGGATGGGGAACAAGGGCTGACCGCCTTCGTGGAAGTGGACCTCGGCGTCGGGCGTGAGCCGCGCGGCCAGCTCTTCGAGCCGCGCGCGAGTGACGCCCGACCCATTGAGGGCCGTGAGGACGGTGACGAACTCCGCCTCGACCCGGGCGAACTCCTCGAGCACGCCGCCGAAGGCCTCTTCGAACTCTTCGCCGGAGGCCACGAGGCGCCCGTCCACAAGGCCCATGGCCTGGCCCTTGCGGACCACGACCCCGTCGAGCTCCGAGTCGCGCACGGCGCGCGTGACCTCCGCCGTATGGACGCCTTCGATGGCGTCCTGCATCAGCCGCGCATTGCCGACGGCGTCCCCGCCTGGGTCGAAGGCCACCATGGCGGCAAGACCGACGGGGATGGAGGTCGAGGGGACGACGGCGATGTGCCGCGGGCTCATACCGGCGGCCTGTTCGGCGGTGAGGATGACGTTACCGTTGTTGGGCAGCACCACGACCTCTTCGGCGCCCAAAGCTTCCACGGCCTCGAGGAGCTGTGCGGCGCTGGGGTTCATGGACTGGCCGCCGTCGACGATGGCGTGACAGCCGAGCTCGCGGAACAGCGCCTTGTTGCCCTCGCCGGCGACCACGGCCACCACGACCGTGCCCCCCGCGAGCCGGGGCTGATCCTGCAGGCGCTCGTCGCGGGCTTTGGTCTGCTCGTGCATGTCGTTGATCTCGACCTCGCCGATGGCGCCCAGCTTGAGAGCCTCGCTGAGGACGAGCCCGGGGTCGTTGGTATGCACGTGGACCTTGACCATGCGCTGGTCGCCGACGACGAGAGCGCTGTCGCCGAAGGGCGCCAGGAACGCCTCGTAGACGGCCGTGTCGATGCCCTCGCCCGTGATGAGCAGGCTGGTGCAGTAGCGGTAGGCGGACAGCTCGGACGCTTCGTGAGGCGGCGGCGTCTTCGGGGCGCGGCCACCCTCCCCCGTGCGCAGAGCGACCTGCGCCAGCGAGACGGCGATGCCGGCGTGCATGAGCTCGGCGATGCCACCGGCGAGGCCGCGGAAGAGTACGAGAAGCCCGTAGCCGCCGGCGTCGACGACGCCGGCCTTCTGCAGGGCGGGCAGCTGCTCGGTCGTCTTCTCGACCGCCACTCTGCCGGCCTCCTCGACGGCCACGAGCAGCCTGTCGAGGCCCAGCGTGTCGGGCACGTTTTTCGCCGCCTCGGCCATCTTACGGATCACCGTGAGCATGGTGCCTTCGACGGGCTCCTTGACGGCGCGATAGGCGCTGGTGGCGCCTTCCGCCAGGGCCTCCTTGAAGTCGGCCGTGGTGAGGTCTGCCGAGCGCCCCCACACGTCACAGAGGCCGCGGACGATCTGCGACAGGATGACACCCGAATTGCCGCGCGCGCCCATGAGTGAGCCCTTGGTGACGGCCGCGGCAACGGCCGGGATGCCCTCGACGTCACTCTGCTGCAACTCCTCGAGGACGGCGCGCACGGTGAGCGAGAGGTTGGTGCCGGTGTCGCCGTCCGGCACCGGATACACGTTGAGGTCGTTGATGACGCCGCGCTCCGCCTCGATGGCGGCAAGCGCCGCGTCGATGACCGTGATGGCGGCGAGCCGGACGCTCAATCCTGCAGATCCTCCACGCGCACATTGATCTGGCCCAGCGGCACTCCGCCGACCTCGGCGACCTGGTAGCGCACCTGCTCCTGCAGGTTGGCGGTCACCTGCGCGAGATTGACGCCGCGCTCCATGATGACGTGGAGGCCGATGTTTGCCGCGGCGCCGTCGATATCGACCTCGACGCCCTCAGTAAGCGAGCCGCGGAAGAAGCGCGCCAACTTGCGCACGGGTGACTCCTGCATGGCGACCACGCCATACGTGGCGCGCGCGGCCTTGCCGGCGAGCTTGGCGATGACCTGGTGGGCCACGGTGATGCCGCCGTCGAGGCCCGGTGACGAGAAGGGGATGTGAAGATCCGGGGACGACACGAGCGGCGGACCCCCTGCCTCAGGACCCCGGGTCGGCGAGGCAGTTGAGCTCCTCGACGACGACCTCGGGGTCGACCTGGTGAAGGATGGCGCCTGCCTCTATGGTCTCGGACTGAGCCCCGATGCACAGAGAGCAGGCCATACCATGGCTCTCGAACACGTCTCGCGCGCCGGGCACTGACTCGAGGGCCTCGAAGATGGACATCTCTTTGTGGAAACGGGCCATGACGCCTCGGCGGGACGATGGTCAGGGCAGGCTGGCGACAGGCGCGCGTTTGCGTTGCTCAGCCGGGTGCAGCATACTAGCGCAGCTATCGACCAATCAAGTCGAGGAACGACCATGTCAAAGATCTGCTCGACCTGCGGCAAAGCGCCCGCAATCGGCAACAACGTGAGTCACTCGCACCGCCACACCAAGCGGCGCTTCGACCCCAATCTGCAGCGCGTCCGCATCCTCGTCAACGGCCATCCCAAGCACGCCTACGTGTGCACCCGCTGCCTCAAGTCGGGCAAGGTCACGAAGGCCGTCTAGGCACGCTCGCCGGTCACCCCGGCGCCCCTGAGATACCACTCGCAGCCCTGCCGCCCGGCGGGGCTTTTGCGTATACCGTCAGCCACGCAGATCGGAGAGGCACACGACCATGATGAGGCAGATGCATTCCTGCCCGCGCTGCGACGCGGAGTTCGACACGTGCGAGGGGCTCGACCACCATCTCTTCAGGACCCACACGGGTGAGGTGGAGACCCGCTCCTACCGCTGCGCCTCCTGCGACGCCGAGTTCCTGGCCCAGGCCGACTGGATATCGCACGTGCGCGAAGGGCACTGACCCGGTTCTTCAGGCCAGCGGCGCGAACCTCGCCTGGAAGAAGCGCAGCTGCGGCGGCTCGTAGACCATCTCCAGCCCCTTGATCGCGTCGCGCCGGTCGAACACATCGGCGACGCTCTCGGCGGTCACGTCGAGGTGGGCCTGTGTGTACACGCGCCGGGGGATCGTGAGGCGTACGAGCTCGAGCTGGGGACGGCGGTTCTGCCCCGTCTTGGGATCGCGGCCCGACGAGACGTTGCCGCGCTCCATGGCGCGCACTCCGCCGTCGAGGTAGAGCTCGGCGGCCAGGGTCTGCGCCGGGTAGACGTCCTGGTCGAGCTGCGGCAGAAAGGCCTTGGCGTCGAGGAACACGCCGTGGCTGCCGATGGGCACGACGATGGGGACGCCGTACTCCTGCAGCTTCTCCCCGAGGTACTTAACCTGGCCGACGCGCGCCCGGATGTGGTCGTACTGCACGCTCTCGCCGAGGCCGATGGCAACGGCCTCCATGTCGCGGCCGGCCATGCCGCCGTAGGTGTGCAGGCCCTCGTAGACGACGACCATGTTGCGGGCCGCGTCAAAGAGCTCGTCGTCGTTCAGCGCGAGGAAGCCGCCGATGTTGACGAGCGCGTCCTTCTTGGCGCTCATCGTGCAGCCGTCGGTGAGGTCGCAGAGCGCACGCACGATCGCGGCGATCGTCATGTCGGCGCAGCCCGGCTCGCGTTCCTTGATGAAGTAGGCGTTCTCGGCGACGCGTGTGGCGTCGTGGATGACGCGGATGCCGTACGCTTCGCAGAGTGCCCGCACGGCACGCAGGTTGGCGAGGCTGATGGGCTGGCCGCCGGCCATGTTGACGGCCGTAGCGATGCAGACGTAGGGGATCTTCGCGGCGCCGTGCTCGTCGATCACCGCCTGCAGCTTGGCCAGGTCGACGTCGCCTTTGAAGGGGTGCTGACTGGCGGGGTCGTGGGCCTCGTCGATGATGACGTCGACGAAGGTGCCCCCGGCGAGCTCCTGGTGCAGGCGCGTCGTGGTGAAGTACATGTTGCCGGGCACCACGTCGCCGGGCTTGATGGTGATCTGGCTGAGGATGTGCTCGGCGGCGCGGCCCTGGTGCGTGGGCACGAGGTGCTTGTAGCCGTAGATCTCGCGGACCGCCGCTTCGAGGTGGTAGAAGTTGCGGCTGCCGGCGTAGGCCTCGTCGCCGAGCATCATGCCGGCCCACTGACGGTCGCTCATCGCCGAGGTCCCGGAGTCGGTGAGCAGGTCTATGTAGACGTCCTCGCTCTTAAGCAGGAAGGTGTTGTAGCCGGCCTCGCGGATAGCGCGCTCGCGCTCCTCGCGGGTCGTCATCTTCAGGGGCTCGACCATCTTGATCTTGTAGGGCTCGGCCCAGGAGCGTCGGCGTGACTCGCTCATTCCTCCTCCCTCAGGGCAGCGTCTTGACCAGACTCGCCATCTCGAGCGCCGTGGAGGCCGCCGCCCAGCCCTTGTTGCCGCCCTTGGTACCGGCGCGCTCCACGGCCTGCTCGATGGTATCGGTGGTGAGCACGCCGAAAACGACGGGGACGCCGGTGTCGAGGCCGATCTTGGCGATGCCCTTGGCGGCCTCGCCGGCCACGTAGTCAAAATGCGGCGTGCCCCCGCGGATCACGGCGCCGAGGCAGATCACGGCGTCGTACTTGCCGCTGGCGGCCAGCCTCTTCGCCACCAGCGGCATCTCGAAGGCGCCCGGGACCCAGGCGGAGTCGACGTCGCCGTCGGCGACGTCGTGCCGCCGCAGGCAGTCCAGGGCGCCCTCGTACAGGCGCGAGGAGATGAGCTCGTTGAAGCGCCCCACGACGAGCGCGAACTTCATCCCTTTGCCGTTGAGCATGCCTTCGTAGGTCGTCATCGTGCGGCTCCTTTGCCGTCGTTGCAACGGTCTCGCGGGCGGAACGGCGTCAGCCCTCGACGCCTTCTTCCTGCCCGAACAGGTCTTCATGAACCAGCAGGTGGCCCATCTTGTCCTTCTTGGTGCGCAGGTAGCACAGATTGTCGTCCTGGGGGTCCACCTCGATGTGTTCGCGCCCGGTGACGCGCAGGCCGTAGCCCTCCAGCGCGACGATCTTCTTCGGGTTATTGGTCATGATGCGGATCGTCGTGAGACCCAGATCGGCGAGGATCTGCGCGCCGATGCCGTAGTCGCGCAGATCGACGGCGAACCCCAGCTCGACGTTGGCCTCGACGGTGTCCATCCCTTGCTCCTGGAGCGCATAGGCCTTCAGCTTGTTGATGAGCCCGATGCCGCGGCCTTCCTGGCGCATGTAGAGCACGACGCCGAGACCCTCGGCCTCGATGCGTCGCAGCGCCTCGGCGAGCTGCTCGCCGCAGTCGCAGCGCAGCGAGCCGAAGGTGTCGCCGGTGAGGCACTCGGAGTGCACCCTCACGAGCACGTCCTTGCGGCCGGCGACGTCGCCCTTCACGAGGGCGACGTGATGGCCGCCGTCGATCACGGATTC
>JAPLCL010000086.1 GCA_026392265.1 Actinomycetota bacterium | reverse complement strand
GCCCAAGGGCGACATCGCGGGGGCACGGGCGGCGATCCATGAGGCGATGGACTACGCGACGCAGGACATGGAGTACGTCGCCGACGGCATGATCGCGGCCGGCGCCGACGGGGTCGACTTCGACACCACCGGCGGCGCCGGCGACGCCGACTTCTTCAGCACCCTGCGCGCCGTGAAGCACGTGCGTGAGAAGTACCCGGAGGCCGGCATCGAGCTGGGCATGGCCGGCGAGTTCGTCATCGGCGTGCACGGCGAGCTCCAGTGGGAAGGCCGGCGGCTCGCCGGCCTGTGGCCGCGCGAGCAGCTCGAGGTGTGCCAGGACGCCGGCGTCACCCTGTTCGGGCCGGCGGTCAACATCCGCACCGGCAAGAGCTGCTGCTGGAACACCGCCTACTCGCTGACCGTCATCAAGCCGTGTATGGAGGTCGCGCGGATCCCCGTGCATCCCAACGTCGGCGAAGGTGTGTGCGGCGTGCCGGTAAACGGCTATCCGCCCGAGGACGCCGCGTCGCGGGCGGCGAAGGCCTTGGTCGACATCCTGCGCTGCGACGGGTTGTAGGTTGGCTCGGGTGACTCCAGGGGAATGGACGTCACTCACGCGCTCGCCGCGGGCATGGGCGGGATCCGCACGGCCGGAGACCTGGTCGCGCGGATGCAGATGTCCCGCGGGATGCGTTTGAAGGAAGCCAAACAGTACGTCGCCGCCAAGCTCGGCTGCACGGTCCGCGACCTCAGCGACAGCTACGCGATGGAGCAGATCCGGGGGGAGAAGGGCCTGGGCCGGATCCTCGACCACTCCAACCTGCACCCCGGGGAGCCCAACGCGATGATGGCCAAGTTCCGCATCGCCGAGCTGCTCGGCATACGCATCAACTCGGTCGAGAAGTTCAAGGAGCTGGCGGGGCTGTAGCCGCGGCCTTGCGGCGCAGGATCTGCCCCACCATGGTCGAGGCCAGCCCGATGGGCACCAGCAGGATGCCCGTCAGGAGCGTGACGTACAGGCCGAGGCCGGGTCGGTACATCTTGACCATGGAGTCGGCGGCGCCCATCGCTTGCAGCACGAAGACGATGCCGGCGACGGTGCCGAGCAGGCTCACGATCATCGTGAGCAGGCGCGGCCCGGCGATGAGCATGGACGCGGCCACCACGATCGCCACGAGAGCCGCTATGAGGACCGGAGGCCCCCACTGCGTCTGGAGAACGCCGCCCACGTCGTCCGGCCGGCTGACGCTGAAGTTCACGAAGTCCGCGGTGTAGTCGTTGGCCCACGGGAGGAACACGGCGATCACGCCGGTGACGCCGGCCGCCAGCATGAGTATGGCGTCGCCGTTCCAGTCCCACAGGGAGAATCGGTGTTTGCGCATGGCTGCCTTCGTTCGCTTCCGTCGGCTGCCTTCTGATACCTCGCGGCGCGCGGCGCCCAAACGTCCACCCGCCGCGAATCGCTGCAGGAAGGCGTCCATCACGCCGATACAGAGGCTGGCCGACGGAGGACCCGCCGGCCACGAGGGCCGCCGCCGGCGGCTGCGAGCACGGACGGAGGGATCTGCATGAGACGCGTCGTGAGCATCGCACTCCTGGCGCTCTGCGCGCTGATGGTCGCCCTCGCGGTGACCGCCTGCGGCGCCAAGGACATCGAGGCGCCCACAACAGGCAACATCGACAAGGCTAAAGACGTGGCCGCGAAGGGCGAGATCATGATGGTGAAGACGGGCGTCGCCGCCTACGTCGCGACCAACAGCGCGGCGCCGCCGATGGCCTCGCTGGATGTGCTCGGCGGCTTCGTGGATCCCTGGCCCAAGAACCCCTGGACCCAGGCGCCGATGGTGGTGGGCAAAGAGCCCGGGGACATCGTCTACGCGCCCGGGGCCGGCACCGACTACACCTTGGGCGTGGTGCTCGCCGACGGAAGCGTCTACAGCGCGCCCTGAGGACCGCGGCCGGCGGATCGCGCGGAGCGACTCGTCCCCTTCGCCTGGAGAGTCTCCACGCCGTTTGGTAGCCTGAGTCGTGGAAAGGGGCCGACGTGATGGGACCTGTTGTTGCAGACTGGCGTGCGAGACTCGTGCTCGTGGTGCTCGGCGCCGTGTGCCTCTTCGGCATCGCCCTGCCGGTCGTGGCCAGTAAAGAGGGCGTCAATCCCACCTGGAAGCTGCACAGCTACTTTAGCCGAGGCTGGGATCGCAGCTTCAAGTGCGACCTTGCTCAGGAGATGCCCAAGGTGCCGCGCGTCGTCGTCTTCGGTGGGTCGCGCGGCCTGCGCATGGACCCGGCGACGATCAAGCGCTACACGGGCCTCACGGCATTCAACTTCGCCTTCCATAACGGACGCCCCGAGGACGCCTGGGCAGTCACCGACTGGCTCATCGACACCCACCCCGACAAGCCTCCGGCCGTGATCTGGTGCATCCAGCCCACGACGCTGACCGACGTGCCCATGGCCCCCGGCCTGATCGTCGACAAGCGGCTCTCGCAGGCGTTCCCCAAGGCGCTCATCAACGCGCAGATGGCCTGGGCGATGCGGCAGCCGAAGCGCAACGTGCTCTCGGGGCGCCGCTTCGGCTTCGACGGGATGCTCTGGTGGAACAACTACGACCGCAAGCGCAAAGAGGGCATCACCCTCCAGCAGTCGCTTGCTTACTATCTCGACGCCAACATGCTGTCCAAGGCCGGCAACGGCAAGATCCCTCACGACACCCGGGCGATGGCGTATTTCACACGCACGATCCGCCTGCTCAACGCCAACCACATCAAGCCGCTGATCGTCATCATGCCGTACCATCCCCAGGCGCTCAGCGCCTTCATGTCGGTCGGTTGGGACGTCAAGCAGCGCTGGCTGCGCTCGTACCTCGCCAAGCTGCAGGAGCACTTGAGCTTCAAAGTGCTGAACTGCCTGCAGATCAGCACGTTCGGCGGCAGTCCAGACGGCTTCTACGACGGCGCTCACCTGACTGCCGAGAATGCGCGGTGCCTGATCCGCTACTGCATCCGCATGGCGCCGTCGTGCTTCCGCGTGCCGAGGCCGAGCCCGTCGCCGAGCCCGAGCCCGTCGCCGAGCCCGTCGCCGAGCCCCGGCCCCAGCGGCTCGCCTGTGCCGGCGCCGGCGTACACGCCGGTGCCCGAGGACGCGAGCGCGCCGGCCGACTTCCTCGAGTAGCCGAGGAGAGGCCGTCGCCGAGGCGCCGGCCGCAGGCTCAGGCGCCGATGACCTTCTTGATCACCGCGGCGCGCTTCGCCGGACGGCCGCTGCGCGCTTCGTAGTCGTCGGCGCTGGCCATCGCCTTGAGCGAAGCGTTCACGCCCAGCCAGCGGAAGGGTTCGGGCTCCCACGCCTTGGAGCGGTGGTTCACCCAGGGCAGCCCCGTGAGAGCGGTCTGCTCGCCGAGGATGAGGTCCCTGAGCGTGCGGCCGGCGAGGTTGGTGGTGGCGACGCCGTCGCCCACGTAGGCGCCGGCCCACGCCAGGCCGGTCTCCTTGTCGAGGCCGACCGAGGTGTTCCAGTCGCGAGAAGCGGCGATCGCGCCGCCCCACGCATGGGTCACGCGCACGTCGCCGATCTGCGGGAAGAGAGTGCGCAGCAGCTCGCGCAGGTGGTCCTGCACCGCAGGCACGCGCTCGAAGGCCTCGCTGAGACGTGAGTTGAAGTGGTACGGCGCACCGCGACCGCCGATGGCGATGCGCCCATCGTCGGTGTGCATGGCGTAGAAGATGAGGTGGCGGAAGTCGCCGAAGACCTCGTGGCCCGACCAGCCGACCTCGTCCCAGAAGGCGTCGGGGAGTGGCTCGGT
>JAPLCL010000075.1 GCA_026392265.1 Actinomycetota bacterium | reverse complement strand
CCCGTGCCGGTAGGCGTGATGGTTGCGCACCGCCGCCGGCGCGACGGCGAAGGTGGCGCCCGGCTCCTGCGAGCCGTCGAAGGCGCGCTCCAGGAGCGCGCGCAGGGACGGCTCGCCGACCGAGTCGATGAGCGCGTGCAGGCGCTCGCCGAGCTCGGCGGTGCCGACCGGCGACACCGGCACGAGATCGGCGGCGTCGTACTCGTCGGGCGCGGCGAGCCTCAGGCGGCGCACCTGGATCTGGGGTCCGTATTGCGGGTGGAGGCTGTACGTGCCGCCGGCCACGACCACGTCTCCGGCCGACACTCCCAGCGCTTCCTCTGATGGATCGAAGTGGATGCACGAGACTTCTGCGCTCGCGTCGCGCAGCTTGAGGCGCAGGTAGGTCTTGCCGTTGCGGTCGGTGGCCGTGGTCTTCTCGGTGCAGGTGAAGTAGGTGTCGACAGCCTGGCCGCTCTCCAGCTCGGCGATAGGGGTACGCGGCATTGCGGCCGCGAGGCCGCTGAGTTCGTTGATCATGTGCTCTCCTTGGTCCCGCCTAGGCTACCAGACGGCCCGGACGGGCGACGAGGAGCGGCGCGTTGACGTTGGCGGCGCCGGCGGGCACGGCGCCGGGAGAAAGATGGCTCCCTCAGGCGCCTTCGGCCGGCGAGGTCGTGGCGGCGGGCGTCTTCTTAGCCGCCGGCTTCTTCTTGGCCGGAGCTGTCTTCGGCGCCGCGGCCTTTTTGGGCGCCGGCTTCTTCGCGGCAGACGTCCGGCGCTTCGCCGCCGGCTTCTTCGTCGCGTCAGTGGCGGCCTCGGCTGCTGCCGCGGTCTCGGCGACCGGCGGCTCCTCGGCGATCGACGCCGTCCCTGTCGGCTCCGGCGTCACCGTCTGAGTGCTATCCGCTGTGGCGGCAGTCGCTGGGTCCGCTTGGGCGGCGCGGCCGCGCAGCGCCTCGATCTCTGCTTCTTTGTCCGTCAGAGCCTGACGGGCGTCGCGTAGACGCGCGCTTGCCGCCTCGAGGTCGGGATGCACGATCTCGCCGCTCTCGATCAGCGGGAAGGCCGAGTGGCCCAGCTCACGCTCGGCCTTGCGGATCTCGTTTTGCAGCGCCACGGTCCGTGCCTGCGCGGCGGTGACCTTGCCGGCTCGTTCGGCGTCGACGGCCAGCGCGTTGGCTTTCAGCTTGACCGTGTCGAAGAGCCCCATCTCGGCCTCCTTCTGACGCGTCCGGTCAGACCCGGACGCTGCTGCACTCAGTGTGTCGCTTATGGGCCGTCACGTCCAGCGTCCGCGAGGTTCTCCTCGGCGGGTGAGCGGCCGCCGGCCAGCAGTACCACCAGCAAGCCGGCCGTAACGACGATGACGAGCACGAACGGTAGGGCGTAGCCGGCCCGATAGAGGACGCCGCCGAGCACTGCGCCACCCGCCATCGGCAGCCCCATGACCGCGTCGAAGATGCCGTAGCCCCAGGCAAGCGGTATGCCCTCGAAGGAGTCGCCGACGATCCCCGCGGCGACGAAGCGCAAGGCGTCGAACGAGCCGCAGAACAGCATCGCCAGCGCCCAGACGAGCGGATTCCGGCCCACGAGCAGCAGGAACGCCCCGGCGAGCAGGAAGACGAGTACGCCGGCGATGCCGACGCGGGGCCCGTAGAAGTCCGTCGCGCGGCCCATCGCCAGCGTGAGCACGACCGCCCCCAGCGCGGCCAGCGACGAGTAGACGCCGAGGGCCGCATACCCCTGGTCATGCACCTGTGAGAGATACGGGTTGACGAAAGCCTGCCCAACGTAGGCGGCCAGGTAGCCGACCAGGAAGAAGACGAGGTAGCGACGGAAGCGGCGGTTGTGCCCCAGCGACCTCAGGCTCCAGGGTGTCTCTGCGGAATGGTAGTGCGTGTCGCGGATGAAGGTGATCGTGACGGAAGACAGGACGAAGAAGGCCGTGCTGATGAGAAACACCGTGCGCATGCCGAAGTGGGAGGCAGCTTGGCCTCCCACCAGCGGCGCCACGACGAGGCCCAGGGGTATTGCACCGAGGACGATCGTGAGATTGCGCGCGACGCGGGAGGGCTCGGACTTCAGGTACACGTAGGACTTCATCGCGGGGCTGTTGGCGAACGAAAGGCCGAAGATGACGAGACCGGGGATGAGCCAGGGCCAGGTGGGGGCGAGGTACAGCGTCAGTCCGGCGGGTACCGTCAGCCACCATACGACCACGATCGCCGGCTTGAGGCGGAAGCGCCGCGCCGCCCAGGCGCCGGGGATATTCCCGGCGGCGATGGTGGCGAGCATGATCGCGTTGAGCATCCCGATCATGAAGCGCGACGAGCCCAGGTTCAGCGCGTACACCCAGAGCAGCTGCACGAAGAGGCCCATGCCAAACGCGTACAGCAGGACGGCCAGAGTCATCAGTCTGAGGTCGCGGTCGAGGTGGCGCACGGCGCTTTCGGTCGGGGGCGGGCACGCCGATTCTAGCGGGCGGGAGGGCGTCGCCCTACCGCGAGCGCATGGTCCCGATCCCGCGAGCGCGCGGGCGGGGCCGCGGACCGCCGCCGCTTGAGAACGCGCCCCGCATGAGTCAGGCTGTGAGAGGTATCCGTAAGGTGATGGCGGCGGCGTGCGTCGCCGGTGAAGCGAGAGGGTGACCACGGTGCAACTCGGCGGTATGGCTCTTCGAAACGGCGTTCTCTTGCAGAGCGAGCGGTTCTGGGCCGCCGCCGTGCGCCGCCCCGGCGGCGGCGTCAGCGTGACGTCCGGCGAGAAACCGCGCCTCCCGGCGCGCGACAGCTTGCAGCGCGTCCCGCTGCTGCGAGGTCTTCTGCGGCTCGGCGAGTCCCTCGCCGTTCTGCCCGCCGTGCGTCGTTCTACCGGCGGCCCGGTGCTCCCGCAGGAAGACCCGCGGCTGCTCGCGGCCACGGCGGCGAGCGCCGTCGCGACGCTCGCCCTGCGCCGCTCTCGCCGCGGCTCGCCGCTTCTCAAGGAGCTTGCCGCGGCCGGCGTCTCGCTGGCTCCCATACTTCTGCTGCTGCGCGACTCGCGCCTGGCCCGCTACCACGGGGCCGAGCACAAGAGTGTCGCGGCCTACGAGGGCGGCCTCGACCCGGCGACGGCAGACAAGGAGCACGCGCGCTGCGGCTCAAACCTTATCGCGCCGCTGGTGGTCACCACCGTCGCCAGCAATCTTGTGCTGCGAGCCGCCGGCCGGGAGCGCCAGCCGGTGGCCACGTTCGTCGCAGGGCTCGTGAGCATCGGCACCGCCATGGAGCTGTTCTCGTGGATGGCGCGCCACCAGGATCACCCGTTGTCGCGCACGCTGAGGCGTCCCGGCATCGAGATGCAGCGGCTGTTCACGACGAGCGAGCCCACGGCCGAGCAACTGGACGTTGCCGATCTCGCTCTCCGAGAGTTGCTGAGGCTCGAAGAGGCTGCGCCGGAGCCTGCCGGCGCCTGACGCGAGCCGGTTGCCGGCTAGCTGTCGGCCGGCTGGCGTTCGGCCAGCCGTTTGCGGCGCCTCTCCTCCGCTTCGGAGTACCAGTGCTTCTGGTCCGGCGTCTCGGCGACCAGGGGCGGCACGGGGATCGGCTTGTGGCTGTCGCTCAGGGCGACGAAGACCAGGTACGCCGAATTGGTGTGCGCGACCATCCCGGTCGTGAGATCCTCGGCTTCGACGCGGACTCCCACCTCCACCGACGTCTTGCCGGCGAAGTTGACGTTGGCGAGCAGGCGCACCAGGTTGCCGACCTGGACCGGGTGATGGAAATCGATGCGGTCGATGGCGGCCGTGACCACCTTGGTGCGGCAGAAGCGGTAGGCGCAGGCGCCGGCGGCTTCGTCGATCAGCTTCATCATGATGCCGCCGTGGATGTTGCCCATGAAGTTGGCGTCGGCGGGTTGCATGAGATGGGTGAGCACGAGGCGGGTCTCGCTGCCGCGCGGTAGGGGTTCGTTCATGGCGTCCCTTGTGTCGGCGGGGCTCGTCAGATGTCGAAGGCGCCGGGGGCACGGCGGCGCCTGCGGTCGCGCGTGCTGCGCGCGCCGCCGCCCGAACGGTCGTCGCGGCGCTCGCCGTGACGACGATCCAGAATGACCTTGACGTTCGAGTTGTCCTTGTAGTGCTCGACGAGGCGGCTGTAGGCCTCTTCGCCGAGTTCGGGCGGCACGACGCAGTAGATCAAGGAAGCCTCCCAGTAGCCCAGGCAAACGGTAGCACATGCCCAGATAGGTCGCCAGAGGAAAGGGGGAGGGCCGGGACCGGCTGCTCCTGCCGGTCCCGGCCCTCGGAAGGGGGTACCGCTGAGGAGTATCGGCAGGGGGGTGCCGGGGCTTTAGCCTTCCGCTGCGGCGACCCTCTTCATGTACGCGCCGCCGCTGGGCGGTTCCCGCGCCGGCCGTCGCGCACCAGTCTGGTAAGCTGAGGGCAGGGTCTCGAGAAGGGGGGTGCGCGGTGTTCCCGAGTCACGACGCGGGTGGGCTGACACCATGAGCGAGCGGCCGCGCGAGCCTGACACTCTGGACGTTGCGTCCGGCGTCAGTCTCGCCATCTCCGACAGCCCCGACCTCCACGAGATGCTGTCGGTCGTGGCGCGGCGCGTCGCCGAAGCGCTCGGCGTGTGGGAGTGCGATATCTACGAGTACCGGCCGGAGACCGACGATCTGGTCGCCTTGGCGTTGTGGTCGCCGCAGCTCGGGGATGCCGATCGTGACTGGTTGGGGACGGCATACTCGGTCGCGGACCGGCCCAGCTATGAGCTTCTCCTGCGGGAACGCGCTGTGCGCGAGTACCAGGTGGACGATGCTTCGCTGCGCGCTGAGGACGCGGAGGTCATGCGGCGTTGGGGCGAGCTCAGTGTCCTGTCCGTGCCCCTGGTCTTTCAGGACGACGTGATCGGCGCGCTCACCCTGGTCGAGACGCGCGCCCCGCGACGCTTCAGCCCCGACGACTTGCGCCTGCTGGAGATCCTTGCGGTCCCCGCGGCGGTAGCCGTGTACAACGCGCGCATGTTCCGCCGCGAGGCCGAGCAGAACCGGCGCCTGCAGGCGCTGCTCGCGGCCAGCCGGGCCGTGAACTCCACGATCCACCTCGACGAGTTGCTCGCCACCGTCGTTCGCGCGGCGCGCGCGGCGCTCGACACCGCGCAGGCGGCCATCGACACCTACGACCCCGCAAACGACTCCATCACCGTCGTGGCCTACGACACGCGAGATCCCGAGCCGGGCGCGGAGCAGTTCCTCGGCCGCACCTACCAGCTGGCCGACTACCCCGCAGACCGGGAGATGCTCCTGAGCGGCGAGATCGGGGAGGAGCACGTGTCGGATCCCGCGCTGGACGAGCGTAACCGGCGGTCGATGCTCGAGAACGGCGAGAAGGCGATGCTCACGATCCCCCTCGTCTACGAAGGCACACCGATGGGGCTGCTGGTGCTCATCGAGACGGAGATGGAGCGGCACTTCACCAGGGAAGAGCGCGAGCTGGCCGCCGCCTTGGGGGAACAGGCGGCGGCGGCCATCCACCACGCGGAGCTGCTCGAGCGGACCGAGCGGCAGAACCGGCAGCTCGGGCTGCTCCTCGAATCCACGCGTGCGATCAGCCGCAGCTACGAGCTCGACGAGGTCCTCGCCATCGTGGCGCGCACGACCGCCGAAGCGCTGGGTGCCGAGCAGTGCCAGATCCAGGAGTACGACGGCGCCGAGAACACCGTGACCCCCGTCGCGTTCTGGCAGCGGCACAGGGAGCGCCCCGAGCCCGACAGCATGCACCAGACGTTCTCGCTGGCCAACGAGCCGGAGGAACGTGCCTTCCTCGAGTCGAAGCAGGTCGTCCAGCAGTTGTACTCCGACCCCGAGATCGCCAAGCCGACGCGAGCGATCATGAACAAGTACGGCGACCTCTCCTACCTCAACGTGCCGCTCGTCTTCGGCGACCAGTCGTTCGGCGTCATGGTGCTCGTCGAGACGGAGGTGGAGCGTCGCTGGGGCGACGACGAGGTCGCCCTGGCGCGAGCCCTCGGCGAGCAGGCTGCGGTCGCCATCGAGCACGCGCGCCTTTACCGGCACGTGCAGGACCAGGCGATCACCGACGGTCTTACGCGGCTGTTCAACCACCGCTACTTCTACGAGCGCCTCGAGCAGGAGATCGCCCGCGCCAAGCGGTACGGCACGCCGGTGTCGCTGCTCATGATCGACCTGGATGACTTCAAGCTCTTCAACGACCGTCACGGGCATCTGGCCGGCGACGCCGTCTTGCGGGAGATGGCTAAGGTGCTCGGTTCCGAACTCCGCGCGAAACTCGATATCGCGGCTCGCTACGGCGGGGAGGAGTTCGCGATCATCCTTCCCAACACGCCGATGGCGGCGGTCCCGGAGACCCAGATGGAGATGGACCTCGCGGGCAAGCTTACGAAGGCCGGCGACGCGAACGCGCCGCCCGCCCCCGGGCATCGTCACGGCGCCGAAGAGGTGGCGGAGCGTATCCGCCGCAGGGTCGGCGCCACGCATTTCACCGCCAGCGACGGCAAGAGGCTCTCGCGACTCACGGTGAGCATCGGCGTGGCCGTCTTCCCGCACAAGACCAGCTCGCCGGAGGACCTCGTGGGCAACGCGGACGCGGCGTTGTACAAGGCCAAGCGCGCCGGCAAGGACCGGGTCGAGACCTACGGCTGAAGGCCGCGCGTGAGAGCGCGGCTACTGCACGGCTATGATCAGCGTTTTGCTGTAGCCGTTGACGCCGCCCGCCGCCCAGACCGCACGATACTTGATCAGGCTCATGGTCGGGTTCGTCGCCTTGAGCTTGGCAGAGAAGATCCCCTTGTTGCCGTTCAACCAGTCGGCCTTGACCTGCGTGACCTTCTTCCAGGCGTTGTTGGACTTCTTCTGGATCGTGACATACGTAGAGCCCTTGCCACCGTTCGTGTTCTTGACGGTGCCGTTCACCGTGAAGGTGGCGTTCAGATCGACGCTCAATGGCCCCTTCAGCGTCACGATCGGCGCCATCGCGCCGGCGAACACTGCCGGGGCGAGGATGAGGACGGCGAACGCCGCCAACAGCACCAGCGCCATCCATACTCTTGCCCGTCTCATCTTCTCTCCTCCTAGTCGATCTCGACCCTGACGACGTTACTGCGGGTCGTCCCTTCGGGATGCATCCAGGCGGCCCGGTACTGGGCGATGCCCATCGCCGAAGGCGCGGCCTTCACCCGGAAGGCCACCGTGCCCTTGCGGCCGCCGTTGGTCCACGTGATCGCCTTGGCGCCGATCCGCTTCAGGTGTCCGTCCTTGTTCTGCATGATGATGGCGGCACGATACCCGTCGGCGCGCTCCGGGTTGCTGATCGTCGCCGTGAGCTTGATCGTCGCGCCTTGGGCGGCGGTGCTCGGGCCCTTGAGCTTGATGGTCACGCCGGCGGATCTCGCGAGCGCGGTCGGGGCCAGAATGGCCACGGCGATGGCGGCGACCACGGCAAAGAGCGTCAGCTTCCTGAGCTTCATCGTTCTACCTCCACATGGGGGGTCGTGCCGCGCCAGCCGGGCGGACGTCGTGCGCCGCGACGCGACGTTCATGGGTCCACTGTCGGCATCTTGCCCGTCCGCCACGACTGCTGCGTCGTTGAGTAAGTGACCGTGCGGCGAGCTTGGTGGGGCAGTACGGCCCGCGACGAAGTCCTCCGTGCTCGCGGGCCGCTCTGTGGGGCCGGTCAGTCCCGGCCGAGAGCCGAGAGCGCGTCGAGCATCGCCGGCTCGCCGGTGAGCACCCGCGAAGCGGCGCCTTCGACGCGCGCCGCCATGGCGTCGACGAAGTAGCGCGCCGCCAGCAGCTTGCGCGCGTCGTCCTGCGCCGCGCGCAGCAGCAGGTAGCCGCAGCTCACGTCGATGGCCATCTCCACGAGCCGGCGCGAGTGGAAATCGCGGTAGCGCACGTCGTCGAGCTCACGCACGCGAGCGATGGCCGCGGCCAAGCGCGTCCGGGCGTCGCGCACGCGTGCGAGCAACTCCGGCGTCGCGCCGAAGTCCTCGGCGTCGTACTCGTCGAGCCGGGCGGCGAGCGTGCCGCCGAGTACGCCGCCGATGGCGGCCACGACCTGCAGCTGCGTCGTGCCCTCGTAGATGTTGGTGATGCGCGCGTCGCGGCTGTGACGCTCCACGGCGAAGTCGCGCATGTAGCCGGAGCCGCCGTGGATCTGCAGCGACTCGTAGGCCACGGTGTTGGCCATCTCGGTGCAGCATGCCTTGGCCAGCGGCGTGAAGAGCGCCGCCAGGCGCGTGTACTGCTTGAGCTCCGCGCGCAGCGCCTTGAGCTCGCCGGCGCCGCTCTCGGGGCCGGCGGCCGAAGGCCCTCCGGCGTCGGCTCCCGGCGTCGTGATCTGCGCGATACGGTGCTCGAGCACGTCCTTCATGTCGACGATGAGCGCCGTCTCGTACAGGAGGGCCCGCGCCGCCTCGAGGCTCACCTTCATGTCGGCGAGCATCGCCCTGACGGCGGTGAGCTCGCCGATGGGCGCGCCGAACTGCACGCGTTCCTGCGCGTACTTGGCGGCTGCTCGATAGGCGGCCTCGGCGATGCCCTGCGCCTGCGCGGCGATGGCCAGGCGGGCGCCGTTCATCAGGCTCATGACGTAGGTCGTGAGCCCGCGCCGGCGCTCGCCGACGAGCAGCGCCGGCGCGTCGTCGAACTGCAACTCGCAGGTGGGCGAGCCGTGGATGCCGAGCTTGTCCTCGAGACGGCGGATGCGCATATGCTCGTCGCGCTCGTAGAGGAACATGCTGAGGCCGCGGGCGTCGGTGGTGCCCTCTTCGGAGCGCGCCAGGACGAGGCTGATGCGCCCGTTGCCGTTGGTGATGAAGCGCTTCACGCCGCTGAGGCGCCAAGTGCCATCCGGCTGCTCGATCGCTTTGAGCTGCACGTTCTGCAGGTCGGAGCCGGCCTCCGGTTCGGTGAGGGCCATCGAGCCGGTGACCTCTCCGCTGGCGAAGCGCGGCAAGTACGCTGCCTTCATCGCTTCGTCGGCGAACTTGTTGACCGTCTCGGAGATGTCCTGAAGGCCAAAGATGTTCATCAGCGCCGGGTCTGCGCGGCTCACCATCTCGACGATCATCACACTGACCGAGATCGGGAAGTTGAGGCCGCCGTACTTGCGCGGCAGCGTGATCCCCATGAGGTCGGCCTGCTTGAGGCGCTCGAGGCTCTCGGTGATGCCCGGGGCGTACTCGACCTCGCCGTCCACGAGCTCACTTCCGGCGCGGTCCACATCCTCAGCGCGCGGTTCGACGAACTCGCCGGCGATGTCGCCGACGATGGCGAGCGTGCGCTCGTAGGAGTCGAGGGTATCTTCGAAGTCCTTGGGCGCGTAGGCGAAGTCGCCGGCCTGACGGTAGTCGTCCTCGCGCAGACGCACGATGCGCGCCAGGTCGAGGCGGCGCAGGGTCGCCGTCAAGTCAGGGTTGTCGCTGTAGAAGTTGCTCATACCTTTGTCCTGTAGGCCTGGATCAGCAGAGGAATGACCTTGTGCAGATCGCCGACGATGCCGTAGTGGGCCACCGAGAAGATGGGCGCTCGGGGGTCGCTGTTGAGGGCCAGGATGCGGGCGCTCTGATCCATGCCCGCGCGATGCTGCACGGAGCCGCTGATGCCGCAGGCGATGTAGAGCTTGGGGCGCACCGTGGTGCCGGTCTGCCCGACCTGGTGCTCGTGGCTCACCCAGCCCGCGTCCACGGCGGCGCGGCTGGCGCCGACCACGCCGCCGAGCGTGCGGGCGAGCTCCTCGACGAGGGCGAAGCCGTCGCGCGAGCCCACGCCCACGCCACCTGAGACGACCACCCGGGCGCCCTTGAGGTCGACCCTCTTCTCCTCCTGCACGCGCTTGACGAGGCGGACGGCGAAGTCCGCGTCGGTGAGCACGATGCGGTTGGCCGGGGCGACGGGCGCCGACGAGCGTTCCACCGGCACGGTGACGACCGTGCCGGTACGGCTCTCGTCGGCCCCCGGCATCACCATGACGCCCTCGCGCACGGTGGCCATCTGCGGCTTGTGCTCCGGGCTCACGATAGTCGCGATGATATTACCGCCGAACGCCGGGCGGATCTGGAAGAGGAGGTCGGCGTAGGTCTCGCCCTTGGCCGAGAAGTCGCCGATGCGCAGGTCGGTGCAGTCGGCGGTGAGGCCGGTGCGCAACGCGCTGGCCACGCGCGGCGCCAGGTCGCGGCCGGTGGTCGTGGCGCCATAGAGGACGATCTGCGGCTGATGCGTACGGATGAGGCCGGCGACGAGGCGCGTGTACGGCAGCGCCAAATAGTCGCCGAGGTCTTCGTGGTCGGCGAGGTACACGGTGTCGGCGCCAAGGGCGATGAGGGCGGGCGCGAGAGCCCTGACGGGCTCGCCCGCCCCGGCCAGCACGGCGCCGGTGCCGACGCCGAGCCTGGTGGCGAGCTCGCGGGCGCGGCCGAGCAGCTCGAGGCTGACCTCGGCCGCCACGCCGTCGTGCTGCTCGACGACGACCCAGACGTCGTTTTGGCGACTAGTGTCGGGTGCCGCTTCGTCGCCCCCGACGATAGCCCCACTGCGTTGGCTATCCAAGGATGTGCTCCTCGATCAGCTCGTGGACGAGCATCGCCACGCCGGCCTCGTCCGGCTCCACCATGCGCGCCTCGCTCTGCGCGAGTACGACGCTCTCGATGTCCTTCACGCGCGTCGGCGAGCCGCGCAGGCCGAGCGCTTCGCGGTCGGCCTCGAGGGCGAGGTGGTCCCACTGTACGACCTTGGCACGGCACACGGGCTTGCCGTCGCGGCCGAGCATGCAGACTTCGGCGTCGTCGCTCTCGGGGTCGAGGTAGGTGTCGTCGTACTCGGGCATGGCCTCAGCGGCGATGCCCTTGTAGGTCATCACCAGCTTGACGCTCGCCGGACGCGGGTCATTGGCCTCGCCGGTGACCGTGAGCAGACACGGGAGCGAAGACGTGAGCGTCTCGAAGCCGCCCTCGATGGAGCGCGTGGCGGTGATCGCGCCGTGTGCGCCGTCCGCCGGTGCCACCAGCTCGTCGATGCGACTTACGCAGGTGATTTGCGGATAGCCGATCTTCTCGGCGGTCTGCGGGCCCACTTGAGCGGTGTCGCCGTCGATCGCCTGGCGGCCGCAGAGCACGAGGTCGCAGCCGCCCAGCTTGCGTACCGCCAGCGAGAGCGCATAGCTCGTGGCCAGCGTGTCGGCGCCGGCGAAGGCCTTGTCGGTGAGCAGGATGACCTCGTCGGCGCCCCGGTACAGTGACTCGCGGAGCACCTGCACGGCGGCCGGCGGTCCCATGGTGACCACCGTCACCCGGGCGCCGTGGCGGTCCTTGAGACGCAGCGCCTCTTCGAGCGCGTTGAGGTCCTCGGGGTTGAACACGGCCGGCAACGCCGCCCGGTTGACGGTCCCGTCCTCTTTCATGGCGTCGCCGGTCACGTTGGCCGTGTCCGGGACCTGCTTGACGAGGACGACGATGCGCAGCTGGGGCATGTCGGTCAAGGCTTCCCATCGTCGGAGATAGCGAAAGCGGTACGGTACCAGAAACGTCCCGCCTGCGGCAAAAGTGATGGGGGAGAGGCCCCGCCGCAGGCGCGAGTCGAACGGCACAGGGCCCCGTGCGACAATCTCCGTATGAGGACGGGCCTCCCAGCATCGGCGGCACTCCTGGCGTTCGCCTCTGTCGTCGTCGGTGCGGCGTCGCTGGCCGGCGGGGCTTCGCCCGCGGCTGCCGCGCCGATCCCGCAGCGGCCGGCGCCGCCCGTGCTGGACGATCTGCGCGGGCCGCACGCCCGTGAAACGGCTCGCGCGCTGCCGTTGGCGCTGGGCGCCCTGGGAGCGCTGCCGACCGCCAGGGAGACGGCGGCGTTCGCCGCCGGCAGCATTGCCGTCGCCGTCGTCTTCGTGGAGAGCGACGGCTCACTCGAGGCCTTTCTCCCTGCGGCGGGTCAGTACGGCGCGCCGCGCACCGTGACGACGCGCTTTGAGCCGATCTCGCGGCCGTCCGGCCAGTTCAACAAGGACTACCGGCTGAGCGATGCCGGGTGGCGCTGGCAGATCATGGACAAGCTGGGCTACGCGCACGACGGCATCGACGACAGCCCGCTCCCCGAACGTGCCTACGCCGATAGTGTGCGCCGCGAGACCGGGGCCGACTGGGCCTTCGTGCTGTACGTGGTCGACAGCCTGCGGGACGCCGACGGCATGTTCCCCGACGGGGCCATCGCCTACACGGCCGACCTCTACGGCCCGTACATGGTCCTCACCTACGACAACGACGGCTACCGTTTCCGCCACTTCGACGCCGTCCTGGCCCACGAGATGGGGCATGTCTTCGGGGCGCTCGACGAATACGCGCCGCCGCGACCCGGCTACCCGAGCACCGGCGAGCTTGCCTCGGGGTACCTCGGCGTGAGGAACCGCAACGCGCTGAAGGGCGGCACCACAGATCTGCCCTGCATCATGCGGGGGTCGCAGGCCACGCTCGACGCGTTCGCGATGGGCGAGCTCTGCCCGTCCAGCGTGGGGCAGACGGGTCTGCGCGACCGCGACGGCGATGCCCGGCCGGACGTCGTCGCCACGCGACCACGGTTCGACGCGGTGCGGCCGACCGCGGTGAACGGCGGTGTCTTCACCGTGACTGGTCTGGTGCGCGAGCAGCCTTGGCCGCGCGGGGCGAGCAGCGTCGGCACTCCGTTCCGTCACGACATCAGCATCTTCGTGCCGCACGACCTGCAGTTTCGCGTCGACGGCGGCGAGTGGCTGCCCCTGGTCGCCACCGATGGCAGGTTCGACGAGCCCGTGGAGAAGTGGACGCTCATGACGGCGGCGCTGGCGGCGGGGACGCACGCTCTCGAGGTGCAGGGAACGACCGGCGAGCCGGCCGGCTTCGTCAAGGAGCTTTCGGCTGGCCCCTAAACGGACTCAACGTTGTCGCCCGGGACCCAGCCTTCGTTTCCACTGCTCGTACGGCAGCGCAGCCAACCGCCGACCTCCTCGAGCACGTCAAGGAGTTTGCCTGATCCGACGGTGAGCTCGGTGGCGTCATAGTCGCGCAGGGCGGTGGCCTCGTGAGCGCCGGTCATCTCGAGGTAGAAGTCGGGGACCCAGCCGGCGCGACCGGATTGGTCGGTGCACCACACGTACGACCGCCACTGCTGGTCGTGGTGGCCGATGCTGAGCGCCTCGCCGGTGACGAAGCGCACGGGATCGGGAGCGCTGGTGATGTGCGGCTGCATGACGCGTACGCGCTGCGATACCTCGGCCATGCTCAGTCCTTCGGGACTTCTTCGAGGGCGTCGCTGCGCACCCAGCCCGAGCGTCCAGAAGCGTTTCGGCAGAACACCCAGCTGCCGACTTGCTCGAGAGTCTCGACGATCTCGCCGCGTGAGACGGTGAGGTGCGCCGCAGCGTAGTCGCGCAAGGCGACGGCACTGCTGGGACTCTGCATCTCGAGGCACTCCTCGGGCGCCCAGCCGTGGTGGCCGTCTTCGGTGGCGCACCAGACGAACTCGGGATACTGCTGGTTGCGATGCCCCACGGCGATGGAGTCGCCGGCGCGCAGGCGCACATCGTCGATGTGATCGCTGACCCGCGAAGTCGTAACGCGCATTCGTGTGGGGAGCTTGTCCATGTGACCATTGTAGACCCGCGTGAGCAACCGCGGGCCGCGGGCCGCCGCTCGTGCGCGGGGGGCGCGTGCCTGATGCGGTATCATGGGCCGCCATGAACGAGCAGCCACAGCAGGCGGCCCCGGGCCGCGTTGTCGTCCGTTTCGCGCCGTCCCCCACGGGCTACCTGCACCTGGGCAGCGCCCGCACGGGCCTCTACAACTACATCTTCGCCCGTCGGCACGGTGGGTCGTTCATCCTGCGCATCGAAGACACCGATCTCTCGCGCAGCACCGACGAGGCCATCCTGCAGATCATCGGCTCGATGCGTGAGATGGGGCTGGACTGGGACGAAGGTCCCGAGCTCCCCGGCCCGCACGCGCCGTACCGTCAGACTGAGCGCCGGCCCATCTACCATGAGTACATCCAGAAACTGCTCGCCGGCGGCCATCTGTACCCGTGCTTCTGCACGACGGAGGAGCTTGAGGCGGAGCGGCGCGCGGCGCAGGCCGAAAAGCGCGCCTGGGTATACTCGGGCAAGTGCCGGGCGCTCCCCGCGGAAGACGTGGAGCGCCGCCAAGCCGCCGCGGAGCCGTTCACGCTGCGCATGCACGTGCCGCCGGGCAAGACCGTCTTCCACGACATGCTGCGCGATGCGGTGGAATTCGACAACGACACCATCGGCGACTTCATCGTGCAGCGCAGCGACGGCACCATCACCTACAACCTCGCCGTGGTCGTCGACGACGTGACCATGGGGATCACGCACGTGATCCGCGGTGACGACCACCTCAGCAACACGCCCAAGCAGGTCGTGATCTACAAGGCGCTCGGCGCTCCCGTGCCCGAGTTTCTGCACATGCCGCTGCTCTTCGGCACCGACAAGAAGAAGCTCTCAAAGAGACATGGCGCGACCAAGCTCGAGCAGCTCACGGCCATGGGCTATCTCGTCGAGGTCGTGCGCAACTACCTCTGCTTCCTCAGCACCGAGTTCGACGAGAGCATGATCACCTGGACGATGGACGATCTTGTCGAGAAGTTCGACGTGCTCAAGCTGGGCACCAGCGCCAGCATCTTCGACCCCGACAAGCTGCGCTGGATGAACGGCCGCTTCATCCGCCAGCTTGACGACGTCGCGCTCGGCGAGCGCCTCGAGGAGTACCTTGCGCGGGTCGGCTTCTATGGCGCGTCGGCCGCCGTCGAGGAGCTCGCCAAGCTCGGCCCCGAGGCTCTGGCCGCGGAGGTCGAGGGCGTGGAGACGGCGCCCGCGCTGCTCGTGGCGCCCGACGTGGAGCAAGAGGCGCTCACGCGCCGGCTCGCGCCGCTGGTCCGCGAAAAGATGGACGTGCTCGCCGATTTCGTGCCCATCGCCGGCTGGTTCTTCCGGCCGCTTGCCTTCTCCGCCGAGGCTGCCGAGCGGCTGGCCGGCACGGCGGCGGCCGCCGAGACGCTGCGCATGGCGGCCGCGGGGCTCGCCGAGCTCGAGGTCTACGACGTCGAGCACATCGAGGCGCTCATCCGCGACCTGCCGGCGCGCCTCGAAGCCAAACCCAAGCCCGTGTTCGCTGCTCTGCGCTTGGGCATGAGCGGGCAGAGCATCACGCCTGGGCTCTTCGAGTCTCTGTGGGTACTCGGCCGCGACGCGGCCGTCGAGCGGCTGACGACGGCCGCGGCGCTTCTCTAACCGGGATCTGCCTGCTCGCGCTCTCCGTCCGCCAAGGGCTTGCGGGGGGCGGAGCCGCCCGCCTGGAGCGGCGCCTTCGAGGTCTCTAGCGGCAAGTAGTAGCGCATGAGGCACAGCGCGGCGATGCCCCCCCCGATGATGTTGGTCATGTCGAGCACCCGGTACGGCCACATACGCATGGACAGCAGGGCCGCAGCGGCGCCGAGCACGAGCAGCACCCACTCCTTGTCCCTCGGCGGCGGCGACACGAGGACCAGGGCCAGCGGCACGATGACCCACACGTAGGCCATCTGCCAGGCCAGCGGCGAGAAGAGGAGCATGAGGAGCACCGTCATGAGGAGTATGGCGTTTCTCTCGGTGCCGACGTCGACGCGCCTCTCGGCCTCCGGTAGGCGGCGCGTGTTCCGACCCGCCACCCAGGCGATGAAGAGGAGGGCGGCGTAGCCCAGAGCGGACCCGACCTTGATGGCCATCGGGTAGCGCCACCAGAACCGCAGGGGCGTCTGGTTGAACGGCGAGGAGTCGGAGCCCGCGATCGTCGGCAGGATCTTGAACACGTATTCGCGGTAGAGCGAGAAGTCGACGAACGCCAGGGAGACCGCAAAGACCACGACCCCGCAGGCCAGCATCTTCAGGATCAAGCGCCAGTCGCGGAAGTAGACGACCATCACCGCCACCAGCAAGATCGGCGTCACTTTGGTGGCCACCGCGATGGCCAGCAGGGCCGCCGACGGCCAGCCTCCCCAGCGCGGGTAGAGCAGGAAGGCGCTGATCGAGAGGCCGGCGACGATCATATCGATCTGCCCTTCGTGGATGTGGTAGAAGAAAGCGAAGGAGACCATCGTCAGAAGGACGGCCGCCGTCAGTACCTCGAGCCGCCGTCCGCGGCTGACGACGACCGCCACGAGCACCATCAGCGAAAAGACGGTCACGTCGAGCGCCAGCCACGCCGTCCTTGCCCAGTCGTAGTCGTGGCGCGCCAGCTGTCCGAGGAGCGGCAGCACCGTGGGCGGGTAGATGTAGCCGGAGATCTGCGGGTAGTTGAAGCGCGGCTGGTGGATCACGCGCGTGTCGTCGGGGTAGTTGCGATAGGGATCCAGACCGAGGTTCCAGTTATGGCCGCCGGCGTAGTACTGGTAGAAGTCGTGCTGTGGGACTCCGACTGCCGATGACAGGTCGTTGAAGGTATTGCGCAGGATGCCGACCCAGAAGTTGGCGGCAAGCACGGCGGCGAGGATGAGCAGTAGTATGCAGATCGTGCGGCGGGTCGGCCACGCGAGCCGGCTCGGCTGAGGAGGGTCCGCTGGGGTCTGAGGAGGCACGGGAATCGCCTCAGTCCATGAGGACGAGGGCGAAGAAGCTGTACTCGTCACCCTCGCCCTGGACGACCTCGATCTCCCAGCCGGCGTTGCGCACCGTGGTGAACACGTCGACGCCACAGCCTTCCATGGAGGGCCGGGCGCGCTCCGGAGCCACGCACGGCCCATCGAGCTCGCAGGTGCCGCAGTAGTCGCAGGGTCCCGCGCCCATCATCCAGGTCTTGAAGAAGCCGGCCAGAAAAAGCTCACCCTCCAGCTTCAGGGCGGCGTCGTTGAGCTTGCGCGACATGGGGTCGGAGCTCTGGCGGCCGCGGTGAGGGCCGCTCTTGAGAAGGAGGGCCCGCCTGAACTCGTCGACCAGGCGACGGGTGGCGGCGGGCTCCGGCGAATTGGGCGGGCACGTGCGGTAGCTGCCGTTGTCGTCGCAGCCGTACAGGCACTTCATACGCACCCACTCGGCGGTCACGATCTTGCCGGTGTCGATGACGATCGCGGCGTCGGCGCCGAGTTCGACGGCGCGGGCGCACCAAGCCTCGGGATGACTCATGTCCATCGGGCGGCCTCCGTGGTGGACGGGACTCAGCGCACACTAGCCCGCGCGGCGCGGCGGCGCAACGGGCGCCGCGTCCGAAAGACTCGCGAGCGCCTGCGGCAGGTCGGCGAGCTTGCTGATCTCCGCGTCGGGCGCGGCGCCGCCGTCGGGGCGCCGCGCCTTCGATGGGTTGAACCACACGGCGCGCAGACCAGCGGCCTGGGCGCCGGCTACGTCGGCGGGCCACGAGTCGCCGACCATGACGGCGCATGCCGGCGCCAGCGGCAGGCCGGCGCGGCCGGAGCGCAGCAGGGCCGCGCGGAAGAAGAGCGCGTCTGGCTTACGCGCGCCGACGTCGCGCGAGCTGACGACGCCGTCGACGAGTCCGTCGAGGCCGACGCGGGACAGCGCGGCCAGCACGTCGCGCTCGCCGGAGTCGTCGGCGTTGGTCGCCACGAAGAGGCGGTACTGGGGGCGCAGGCGGCGCAGCGCGTCCTGCGCCCCGTCCACCGCCCGGACCTCCGGCCACGCCGCCATCGGCCCGGACTGCGTCCCGTCGTCCATCATCAACGTGTTGCCCCAGTCCAGGAAGACGACCCGAAGGGGAGGCGCAGCGCATTTCTCCGGTGACCGGCGGGACCTCCGCGCCGCGACCGTCTCCACGATCAGCTGCGTCGCCGCCACGACGGCCACCGCGAGGACCCATCCCGCCAGCACGTCGGTGAGCCAGTGTACGCCGAGGTAGACGCGGGACAGGCCCATGAGTAGCGCAAAGGCCGCAGCGAGACCGGCCGCGGGCCACCGCCAACGGGTCGGCCACGCGATGACGGCGACTGCCAGCGCGAAGGCGGCCGACGACATCGTGTGACCGCTGGGGAACGCGTAGCCGTTGACGCTCAGCACTGCGGACTCCGCCGGCGGCCGGCCCCGCTCGAAGAGGTGCTTGAGCGCCTGGTTGAGAACCACGGACACGGTCATGACGATCAGCAGGAAGGCGGCCTCGCGACGGCGGGCGCGCCAGGCCAAAGCGGCGAGCACCGCCACTGTGGCCGCGGTGAGCACGAGCCACTGGCCCAGACCTGTGTAGCCCGTGAAGAAGGTCGTCAACGCGGCGGAACGATGCGCGGTGACGAACGCGTTGACGCGCCCGTCGACGCCGTTGGGCGTGCTGGGGTGTGCGAGCCAGGCTAGCGCGAAGAAGGAGAGGAGCGACGCGACGAGGACCGCCGCCAGGAGGCGCCGGTGCGCCTTCGGGGCCGCCGCTTCTGGGCCGCAGCCGTCAGCACCCGGCACAGGTGAGGCCGCCGAGCGCCGACGGAAGCTCGTCGAAGTGCCTGACCATGAGATCCGCCGTAGAATGCTCGGCGTCGTAGTTGTTGGCGCCGATGAAGTGCACGGCGGCCATACCAGTGGCCTGAGCCCCGGCGATGTCGGTGCGCTGGATATCGCCGACGTGGGCCGCCTCCGGCGCGCGCACGTCCAGCGCCGCCAGCGTACGCTGGAACACGCGTACGTCGGGCTTGCTCATGCCGTGCTCGTTGGAGAAGTACAGGTACTCGAAATGGGCTAGCATGCCGTTACGCTCCAGCACCTCGCGAAGCACGCTCCCCGGCGAGTAGCCGGTGTCGCAGACCACCGCGAGACGATAGCGCTCGGCCAGCACGGGCAGCGCATACACCGCCCCCGGCATGGGCTCCGGGGGCAGGTCGAGCAACAGCCGCTCAAAACGCCTGACGAGGCGCTCGTGGGCGGCCTCAGGCACCCGTGCCCCGAGTGCCGCGAGGGTGCTGTCCACGAGCTCGCCGCACGAGGGCGTGCGATGCTCCGCGACCCAGACGCGGTCGAAGAAGTCGAAGCCGGCGCGCAGGGAATCGTCCAGCGCGGTGTCCATGACGTCGCGCCCAAGCGCCGCGAGCTCCGCGCGCAGGATCTTCGCGCGTCGGCGCTCGCGTTCCCTGCCGTGGACGTCGACGAAGAGGGTGTTCCAGTAGTCGAAGGTGACGGCCTTCAGCATGCGGCTAGGGTACCAAAAACGACCGCGGGCTTCGGCGAGAATGCCGCAGGGAGATTCTGGTGCTCAGGAAGAGCCGCTGCCGCTCTTGTGCTGCCAGTCGGTGGCCTTGGCCGGCTCCATGGCGCGCATCACGATGCGGGGTGCGTGATCCACCGTCACGATCGACAAGTCGATGCTGCCGCAGCTCGGGCACATCAGCGCGTGCGCGTTGGTCGCTTCGCCCTCCGGGGTACCAAAGCGGTGTCCGCAGTCGCCACACACGTAATCTCTGCCTGGCATGACCCTCCCTTCAAGACGGTGGTTGTAGTGTACCCGTTCAGCGCGGATCGTCCTACAGGTGAACACCGGGTCTGTGGTCGCTGGTACACTGCCCGCATGGCTGCCGAGTCCAAGAAAGCCGTGATCGCCGCGATCATCGGCAACGCCGCCATCGCGGTCATCAAGTTCGTCGCCGGCAGCATGACCGGCAGCTCGGCGATGATCAGCGAGGGCATCCACTCGCTGGTCGACACCGGTAACGGCGGGCTGCTCTTCCACGGCCTTCGCCGTGGCGCCCGGCCCGCCGACGAGCACCATCCCTTCGGGCACGGCATGGAGGTCTACTTCTGGAGCCTCATCGTCGCCGTGAGCATCTTCGGCATCGGCGGCGGCATGTCGATCTACGAGGGCATCATCCATATCCAGCACCCGACGCCCCTCGAGAACCCCGCCATCAACTACATCGTTCTGGCGCTGGCCATGGTCTTCGAGAGCCTCTCGTTCAGTGTCGCGTGGCGCGTCTTCCGCAAGACCAGGGGATCGCGGCGTACATTGGCCGCCATCCACCACGGCAAGGATCCCAGCCTGTTCACGGTACTGTTCGAAGACACGGCGGCCCTGCTGGGCCTCGTGGTCGCCTTCTGTGGCGTGTTCCTGAGCCATCAGCTCCAGGCGCCGGTGCTCGACGGCGTGGCGTCCGTCGTCATAGGCTCCATCCTCATCATCGCGGCATTGTGGCTCGCGTACGAGAGCCGCAGCCTGCTGGTCGGCGAGGCGGCCGACCCGGAGCTGGTGGCCGCCATTCGCGAGATCGCTTTGGCCGATCCGGCGGTGGTCGGCCTCGGCGTGGTGCTCACCATGCACCTCGGCCCCGACGACGTCCTTCTCAACATCGAGGTCCAGTTCACGCCGGGACTGCCGGCCGAGGAGATCCACGCCGCCGTGCATCGCATCGAGGAGCGCATCAACGGGCCGTACCCCGAAGTGAGCCGGATCTTCATCGAAGTCGAGGTGCCGCGCGGTGCCGTTGCCGAGGCGCCGGCCTCCTGAGAAGCCGAGAAAAGCGTCTTCATCGGTGGCCACGCCTGTTGCTGAAGTCCCGCGTGCCGCCGGCCGATACCTGCAATCGAGATGAAGCCGCGGCGCTTCGCGCTGGAGAGCATCGCCCGCCGGCCGACCTCCGTCCTGCCCCGGCTTCGGGCGCGGTGGCGCGGTGGCGGCCTCGTCGGGCTCCGGCGCTCCCGCGGCTTCGTCGCGTCGAGGATCGGGGAGGTTACACATGGCGATCAAGCTGGGTCCTATCGGGCAGATCCATATGGCTGTGACCGACATCGCTCGGGCAGTCACCTTCTACCGCGACGTGCTTCGCCTCCCGCTGCTGTTCGAATCGCAAGAACGAAAGATGGCGTTCTTCGATTGCGGGGGGATCAGGTTGTACGTCGGGGAGGCAGAGCCGGGCCCCGATGTGTCCCACCCGCTCCTGTACTTCCGCGTCGACGACATCGACAAGGCATACCGCGGCTTCAAGCGTCGCGGCACGCCGTTTGAACGGCCGCCGCGTCTGGCCCACGAGGGCGAATCGGAGCAGCTCTGGCTGGCGTTCTTCCGCGACCCTGACGGCACGCTGCTGGCGCTGATGGAAGAACGCGCCGTCCTCGTCGCCGAGAAGTGATCGGCCTCATCTTCCCGGTGAAGCGAGGCGCTCGCTCACGATGCGCCTCTTACAGACATCACAGAGGTGGTCGCTCTTCACTGGCAGGTCCGCTTTGGCGGCCATCGTCGCGGCGTGCGCCTCGGTCGTGATCGGCCTGCCGCACCGCTCGCAGGCGAGAAGCTCGAAGGTGCGGCCCCAGATCGCGCGCGTCGTGGCCGTGTCCTCCATCGGAATGCACGCGGTCGGGCAAGCCTCATAGCAGGAGCCGCAGCCCACGCAATCCGGCGCCTCCATCTGGCCAAAGGGCGGACCCACGCTCTTGTGGGCTCCGCGGCCGATCGCCGCCAGGGCGTTGTAACCCAGCGCGGAGCACACGCGCACGCAGAGCTCGCACAGGATGCAGTCGGGGAGCGGCGCGTCGGTGACTGGAGCGAACCGCGGCTCCGTCACGTCGAGCTGCGCCGCGAGCTGCCGGAGGACCGGGGCGTCCGGGGCACGTCGCAGCAGCAGCTCCAGGTTCATGGCGCGGTGTTTGCGGATGCGCGCTGAGTCGGTCACCACGACGAGCCCGGCCGACACGGGGTAGTCGCACGAGGTCGTGAGCTGCACCCAGTCGCGGCCCGGCCGGCGCACCTCCATGAGGCAGAGGCGGCAGGAAGCGATGGTCGGCACCGCCTCGTGGTGACAGAGCGCCGGGATGTCCCGCCCGGCGTGGCGTGCGACGTCGAGGACGCTCTCACCGGCCTCAGCGGTGACCTGTACATCGTCGACGATCAGCTCGACGTTCACCGCGGCCTCCTACTGCACCAGCACGGCGTCGCGTTTGCAGACGTCCCTGCAGATGCCGCACTTGATGCAGAGTCCCTGCGTGATCGTGTGCGGCTGCTTCTTCTCTCCGATAACGGCATCCTGAGGGCAGCGAGCGGCGCAGAGCGTACAGCCGTTGCAGCGCTCCGCGTCGATGCTGAAGGTGATGAGCGCCTTGCAGACCCCTGCGGGGCAGCGCTTCTCGTCCACGTGCGCGAGATACTCGTCGCGGAAGTACCGCAGCGTGGACAGCACCGGATTGACCGCGCTCGTGCCGAGGGCGCAGAGCGACGTGGCCTCGACGGTGTCGGCGAGCTCCTCGACGAGGGCGATGGTCTGCCGCGTGCCGCTGCCCTCGGTGATGTCGCCGAGCAGGTCGTGCAGGAGGGCGAGCCCGTCGCGGCAGGAGGTGCAGTTGCCGCACGACTCGGAGGCCAGGAAGCGCAGGAAGTACTTGGCCACGTCCACCATGCAGGTGTCCTCGTCCATCACGATCATACCGCCGGACCCCATCATGGAGCCCTCGGCCTCAAGCGTGTCGAAGTCCACCGGCACGTCGAGCCTGTCCGCCGGCAGGCAGCCCCCGGACGGACCGCCGGTCTGGACGGCCTTGAACGCCTTGCCGTCGGGGATGCCTCCGCCGGCGCCGAAGACGATCTCGCGCAAGGTCGTGCCCATCGGCACCTCGACGAGACCGGTGTTGCTGACCTTGCCGACGAGCGAGAAGATCTTGGTGCCCGTGGAGCCTTCGGTGCCGATGGAGGAGAACCAGCCAGAGCCCTTGAGCACGATGTGAGGCACGTTTGCCCACGTCTCGACGTTGTTGAGGTTGGTGGGCCTCCCCCAGAGGCCACGCTCGGAGAGGTGGATGAGCCGCCGGCGCGGCACTCCCCGCCGTCCTTCGAGCGAGGCCATCATGGCGCTCGCCTCGCCGCACACGAACGCCCCGCCGCCACGGCTGACCTGCACGTCGAAGTACAGCTCGCTGCCGAGGATGGCCTCGCCCAGCAGGCCGAGCTCGCGCGCCTGTGAGATGGCGCGCGTGATGCGCTCGACGGCCACGGGATACTCCTGACGGACGTACACGTGACCCTCGCGCGCGCCCATCGCGAGAGCGCCGATGATCATGCCCTCGAGCACGCTGTGCGGGTTGCCCTCGAGCAGCGCGTCGTCCATGAAGGCCCCGGGGTCGCCCTCGTCGGCGTTGCAGACCACGTACTTCAGATCGCCGGAGGCGTTGCGACACGCCTCCCACTTGCGGCCCGTCGGAAAGCCGGCGCCACCACGCCCGCGCAGGCCGGAGCGCTTGACCTCTTCGAGGACCGCCACAGGCCCCATCTCCAGGGCCCGGCTCAGGGCCGAGTACCCGCCGAGGGCGATGTAGTCGTCGATGGAGGTCGGGTCGAGGAGGCCGTTGTCGCGCAGCAGAAGGCGCTGCTGGTGGCGGTAGAAGGGGATCTCCTCGTCCCGGCGGCACTGCAGGTTCGTCGCGGAGTCCACGCAGAGCAGCCGCTCGACGATCTCGCCGCCGAGCACCGTCTTCTCGACGATCTCGGACACGTCCTCGATGCGCACATGCTCGTAGACGATGCCCTCGGGAACCAGCAGCAGCAGCGGGCCGCCCTGGCAGAACCCCTGGCAGCCGGTGGCGCGCGCCTCGACCTCGCGGACGGCGCCGAGCGCCTCGACCTTGGCTCGCAAGGCCTCGTACACCGCGATGGCCCCGTTTGCCCGGCAGCCAGTGCCGACGCATACGGCGATGACCTCCTGGCGGGGGCTCCTGAGGTCGCCCAGCGCGTCTCGATAGCGCGCCAGCGCTCCCGGATCGGCAAGCTTCGCGGTCATTCCCGCCCCTCGTTGTCGAGGAGCTTTGTGACCAGACGGGAGAGGTCGTCGGCCGTCATATGACCGTGGGTGTCACCGTCGAGGATGACGAGCGGGCCGATAGCGCAGGCGCCCACGCAGCTGACCTCCTCGACGTTCAGCGACAGGTCCGGCGTCGTGCCGCCTGCCGCGACCCCCGTATCCCGTTCAAGCTGTTCCAGGAGCCGCGGCGCGCCGCGCACATGACAGGCGGTGCCCATGCAGACAGTGCAGGTGTGCTCGCCGCGGGGCTCGGTGTGAAAGCCGTGGTAGAAGGTGGTCACGCCGTAGACCTGCGCGGGCGGTAGTCCCAGGTAGGCCGCCGCCTCCTGCAACGCCGTCTCGGTGAGGTAGCGGAACTCGGCCTGCAGGTCGTGCAGGATGTTCACGAGGTCGCCCGGATCGTGGCGAGGATAGCGAGCCAGGACGGCTGCTACGCGGCCGGTATCGGTGGCCTGAGTCTCGCTCACGTCCGCGCCCTCCCGGTCATCCGCCGGCCACCATTGGGAAGATCGAGACTTCGTCGCTGGCCTTCAGCGGCGTATCGAGCCCCTCGAGGTGGACCACGTTGCGCCCGTTTACGAGGATGATGATCTCGCCGCTGAGCTGGTCGCCCGAGAACACGGCGCGGCGGAAGGCCGTACCGTAGCGTGCCGCGAGCGACGTCAGCAGCTCGCGCATGCCCGCGGGCGCGTCGTCGATGCGCCGCTCGGTCTCGCCCGTGTACGTCCTGATGGTCGCGAAGTACTTGACGATCATCGTGCGTGCTCCACTGCGGGGGGGCCGGGCGGATCGTCAGAGCTGCGGCGCAGCTCGCCTTCCGCCCGGCGCCGGCTCCCGTCAGTTCAGCGTCAGCTCCTTCAGCTTCGCCTTTCCGGGCACGCCCTTCTCATCCCAGCCGCGCAGTTGGTAGTACTCAGGCAGCATGTCGTCGAGGTGACTGATGTGTCCCTTCGACGGGCCGGTCTTGATCGGCTCGGTCAGCAAGCGTCGCGGCAGCGTGTCGTCCGCACTGGTGAAGCCGGCCTCGAGGTTCCACAGCCGCTCCTGGTTCCAGATCCGCTCGCCGATACGCATGAACTCGTCGAGCGTGTAGTCCACGCCGGTCAGCGCCGCCAGCATCTCGGTGAGCTCGGCGCCGCCGATCCCGAAGGTGGCGAAGAGACACGCACCGCTCGAGTCCAGCGCCGCCGTGAGATCCTGGAATGTGACGCCCAGTCCCGCCTTGTCGTCGGTGACGTGCGGGTCCATCACAGCGCCGTTCTGCAGCACCTCGATGGCGATTGTGTAGCCGCGCACGTGGCAGCCGCCACGGTTGCCGGTCGCGTAGTTGAGGCCGATGCCCTGGACGCCGCGCGGGTCGTAGGCGGGCATCTCCTGCTTCTTGCAGGTCATCGAGTACTCCGGGTGACCGTAGCTGTCGGCGAGGCGGTACGAGCCCTGCGCGAGCTTGGCGCCGAATCCCTCCCCCCTACCGGCCTTTTCCACCATCTCGACCATCGCGGCGGTGTTGCCGAACGTGAGCTGCACGCCGTCGGTGTCCTTGGTGGTGATGATGCCCCGCTCGAACAGCTCCATGGCGCAGGCGATCGTGGAGCCCAGCGAGATGGTATCCATGCCGTACTCGTTGCAGAGGAAGTTGGCTTTGGTGATGGCGTCGAGGTCGTCGATACCGCAGTCGGCGCCGAACGCCCAGGCGGTCTCGTACTCCGGCCCCTCGCCGATGCCCTTGTAGTCCGGGCTGTCGACCTTGGTGACTCGGCCGCAGGAGATGATGCAGCTGAAGCAGCCCTTGGGCCGAATCAGCTGCTTGGCGGCGAGCGACTCACCGCCGGTCTTGTCGGCGGTGGGGAAGTAGCCGTCCTGGAAGTTGCGCGTCGGCAGCGCGCCCGTCTGATTGAGGATGTTCACGAGCACGTCGGTGCCGTAGGCCTTCAGGCCGCTGCCGCCGACGGGGTGAGCCTGGATCATCTGGCGCGCCTTCATCACGGCGGCCTTGAAGCCCTCGGGGTCGGCGACCTTGACGGCGCCACTGCCGAGCACGGCGACGGCCTTGATGTTCTTGGAGCCCATCACGGCTCCGACCCCGGTGCGGCCGGCGGCCCGGTGCATCTCGTTCATGATGTTGGAGATGGGCGAGAGGTGCTCGCCGGCCGGCCCGATGCACGAGACCTTGGCGTCTTCGTCGGTCTCGGCGCGCACGAGGTCGGTGGCGTCGGGGGTGGTGTGCCCCCAGAGGGCCGCCGCGTCGCGGATCTCGACCTCGTCGTCCTTGATCCAGAGGTAGACGGGCTTGGCGGACTTGCCCTCGATGATGAGGGCGTCGTAGCCCGCGTACTTGAGCTCCGGGCCGAACGTGCCACCGGAGTTGGAAGCGGCGAGCACGCCGTTCAGCGGGCCCTTGGTGACGACGTCGAAGCGCCCGGCCGACGGCGCGAAGGTGCCCGTCAGAGGCCCCGGCGCGAACACGATCTTGTTGTCCGCGCCGAGAGCGTCGGTCTTGGGGTCGACCTCGGAGCGCACGATGTGGCCACCGAGGCCGCGTGCCCCGAGATAGTCTCGCGCTAGCTGCGGGTCGGTCGCCTCACGGCTCACTTTGCCCTTGGTGAGGTCGACGCGGAGGATGGTGCCGGTCCAACCGAACATCTCAGCTCACCTCCTGGAAGGCATCCTTGAACTTGGCCGCGTACGCCTTCTTGCGCGAGCGCACGTGCTGCTCGTCGTCGACGAACTCGAGGGCCCCGTTGGGGCAGAAGGTCACGCACTCGGGCGCGCCCTGGCAGGTGTCGCACTTGAAGATGCTGCTCGAGGCGGCGTCGTAGCGCGCG
>JAPLCL010000374.1 GCA_026392265.1 Actinomycetota bacterium | reverse complement strand
CGCATCCTTTTCTGCAACATGCTCGACCGCGAGCGCGCCGACTTCGCGGTCGCCGTCGACCACCTGCGCGAGGCCTTCGGCCCGCAGGTCGTGGCCGTCGAGATCCCCGTCGGCAGCGAACACGAATTCAAGGGCGTCGTCGATCTGTTTGGTATGAAGGCCCATGTCTACGAGGGCGAGCAGGCCACCGAGGGTGACATCCCCGCCGACCTCATGGCGGCCGCAGAAGAGGCGCGCGGCAAGCTCGTCGAGGCCGTCGCGGAGACCGACGACGAGCTCCTCGAGAGGTTCTTCGCCGAGGAGGAGATCACCACCGCCGAGCTCGAGGCGGCCTTCGTCAGGGCGGTCGCCCAGGCCAAGCTGTTCCCCGTGGCCGCCGGCTCTGCCACGCACCTCATCGGCGTCGACCGCCTGCTCGATCTGCTCGCCCTGGCCCCCGCCCCCGACGCCGTCGCGCCGCCGCGGGCGCTCGGCGCCGACGACGCCGACGTCGAGCTCGCCTGCGACGTCGCCAAGCCGGCGGTCGCCTTCGTGTTCAAGACCATGGCCGACCAGTTCAGTGGCCGCATCAACGTCTTCCGTGTCTTCCAGGGCGTCATCAAGAGCGATGCCAACGTCGTCGTCGGGCGCGACGGCCACAAGGAGCGCATCGGTCAGCTGCTCAAGAACCAGGGCAAAGAGACCAAGCCGACCGACGGCCTGTGCGCCGGCGACATCGGCGCGGTGGCCAAGCTCAAAGACGTCGTCACCGGCGACACGCTGGCCGCCGAGGGTGCGCGCGTCACCTTCGCGCCCATCGACTTCCCGTCGCCGCTCATGAGCTTCGCCATCGAGGCCAAGAACAAGGGCGACGAAGACAAGGTCATCCAGGCGCTTCGTCGCCTCACCGAAGAAGACCTGATGATGGAAGAACACCGCGACCCGCAGACCGGCGAGACCATCGTCTCCGGTATGAGTCAGCTGCATGTCGAGGTCATCTGCGAGCGTCTCAAGCGCCGCTTCGGCGTGGAGGTGCACCTGCACCCGCCGCGGGTGCCGTATCGCGAGACGGTCAAGACAAGCGCCAAGGCGCAGGGGCGTCACAAGAAACAGACGGGCGGCCGCGGACAGTTCGGCGATACCTGGATCGAGGTGCAGCCCATGCCGCGCGGCGACGGCGTCGAATTCGTCGACAAGATCGTCGGCGGCGTGATCCCGCGTAACTTCATCCCCGCCGTTGAAAAGGGCGTTCTGGAGGCCACGCACGAAGGCTTCCTGGCCGGGTACCCGGTGGTCGATGTGCGCGTCATCCTCTACGACGGCTCGCATCACCCTGTCGACTCCTCCGAGATGGCATTCAAGATCGCCGGCTCCATCGGCTTCAAGGCGGCCGCCGAGAAGGCGCAGCCCACGCTGCTCGAGCCCATCATGCACGTCGAGGTCACGGTGCCCGAAGAGAGCGTCGGCGACATCATCGGCGATCTCAACTCGCGGCGTGGCAGAGTGCTCGGTATGACGCCGCGCGGGCATTCCGACGTGGTCGCCGCCGAGGTGCCGCTCGCCGAGATGCTGAGCTATGCGCCGGATCTCACGTCGATGACCGGCGGGCGCGGTGACTACATCATGGAGGTCTTGCGCTACGAAGAAGTCCCTGCGCACCTGTCGCAGAAGATCATCGACCAGGCCAAAGCCGACAAGGAAGAGGCCCACAAGAGCTGAAACGGGTCCGCTGCGGTAGGATCGGCACACCAGACCAACGGAGGTTCCCGAGTTTGATATCGGCACCATGCGCGTCAAGAGCGGCCTCGCCGACATGCTCAAGGGCGGCGTCATCATGGACGTCACCAACGCCGAGCAAGCCAAGATCGCCGAAGAGGCCGGAGCCTGTGCCGTGATGGCCCTCGAGCGCGTGCCCTCCGACATCCGCGCCCAGGGCGGTGTGGTGCGCATGGCAGACCCCACCAAGATCATGGAGATCCAGCGGTGCGTCTCCATCCCTGTCATGGCCAAGGCCCGCATCGGCCACTTCGTCGAGGCTCAGATCCTCGAGTCCCTCGAGGTCGACTACATCGACGAGAGCGAAGTCCTCACGCCCGCCGACGAGGCCAACCACATCAACAAGTGGAAGTTCAAGGTGCCCTTCGTCTGCGGCGCCGTGAACCTCGGCGAGGCTCTGCGTCGCATCAGCGAGGGCGCCGCGATGATCCGCACGAAGGGCGAGGCCGGCACCGGCGACGTCGTCGAGGCCGTGCGTCACATGCGCACCATCATGGGCGAGATCCGCCGTCTCAGCACGCTCGACCCCGACGAGCTCTACGTGGCCGCCAAGCAGCTCCCGGCGCCCTACGAGCTGGTGCGCTGGGTCGCCGAGAACGGCAAGCTCCCGGTGGTCAACTTCTCGGCCGGCGGCATCGCCACCCCGGCCGACGCCGCGCTCATGATGCAGCTCGGCGCCGAGGGCGTCTTCGTGGGCTCCGGCATCTTCAAGAGCGAGGATCCGCAGAGGCGCGCCAACGCCGTCGTCAAGGCGGTCACTAACTACCGCGACGCCAAGATCATCGCCGAGGTCTCCGTCGGTCTCGGCGAGGCGATGCCCGGTATCGACGTGTCGCGGATG